>JBDRSI010000286.1:0-29935 GCA_043825055.1 Verrucomicrobiota bacterium | reverse complement strand
TGGGACAGCCATCGGATTTATAGAGGTTGAAAACATGGAACCCTCATAAAATATCAGAAAACCAAACGATGACTCACCCGTGAAATATCACGGGGAAACCAGGGCTTTTGCCCTTTCCCAGAACCTTATGGGATGCTAATGGTTCAACTTGACAAAAGAATGGCTGGAATTATGTAATTTATGTATATTTTACAGATGCAATCCCTTCGTAATATGATATATTAAGAAATATTCATGGACACGTTACCTTCATCCTTGCAGGTTCGTATCCTTATCTTCAGGCGCTGGCATTATCCAATGACGTGGGGCGGACCAGGCATCCGCAGTCCATTTAACCGGCTGTACTGGCTGGATCGCGGATGTGGTCTGGTCGTGCACAAGCGTCAGCGCGTGGAACTCCGGCCCGGCCGGCTCTATCTTTTTCCCGCCAACCAGACGGCCGATTACAGCTGTTCGACGCCTATCGGTCTGGCCTGGATTCATTTCAACGCGGAATTGTTTAGTGGCGCCATGGATATCACGCAGATCGTCCAAATGCCGCTGGCGCTGACACCGTCTAATCCTGGCTTTATTTCCGATCTTTGGGATCGCTTCATGCGCGCCGAGGCGCCGGATGATTTTGCCACGGGCGTGGAGCGCGACGGCATTATCCGGCAGATGCTGGCCTGTTTTCTGAGAAGCGCCCAAGAGACCGAGACGTTTCTAACCCAGCGCATCCGCCACTTCGGGCGTTTTCACAGCGTCTTGACATACATCGACGACCATCTGTGCGAGCGCCTCACGCTCGCCGAACTGGCGCGGGTGATGCATCTGCAACCGAACTATTTCAGCAATTTATTCTGCCGCCATTTCGGCGTGCCCCCTTTGCACTATCTCCAGCGCCGTCGTATCGAGCGCGCCCAGTTCAGGCTCCATGGCACCGCGGCCGGCGTAGCCGAGATCGCGGCAGAACTTGGTTTTTGCGATCAATTTCATTTTTCGCGCGTATTCCGTGCCATTACCGGATGCTCTCCGCTTCAGTACCGGAAGAACAGAATGCCGCCGGATCAGGGATAATGAGTCACGCTCCAAATATTTCCACCGTGGTGGTTGTTGGTGCGGGGCCAGCCGGCCTCATGGCGGCCCTAATCGCCGCAAGGTCGGGGGAGCGGGTGATTGTTTTCGAACAGCTCCCGGAGCCGGGCGTTAGGTTGCTTGCGACCGGAGGCGGTCACTGCAATTTCACGAACACCCTCGGAACAGAAGATTTCGTCAGGCGCTTTGGTGAAAAGAGCCGTTTCGTGGCGCCCGCAATCAAAGCCCTGAATGGAAACCGGCTGCGTCTATTTTTCGAAGAGCTGGGGATATCATCCCACAGCCTGGATGGGTTTCACGTTTTCCCCGTGTCTGATTCCGCGCGGTCCATCCGGGATGCCCTCTGGCAGGCTTGCCAAAATCGGCGCGTGGAGTTTCGATTTAACAGCCGCGTGAATAGCCTGCAAATAGGTCGCGGCCATGTGACTGGCATCATTACGTCACGCGGCACAGAATCAGCCTCTGGCGTAGTGCTTGCCGCGGGCGGAGCAAGCTATCCGAGCCTGGGTGGCGGGGAAAGCGGTTTCAGGCTGGCCCGTCTGGCCGGTCATACGATCGTGCCGCTGTGTCCCGCGCTGGTGCCCCTGGTTACCCGTGAGACCTGGCCCGCGACCCTGGCTGGAGTGACGCTCCCGCGCGTCGCGGTCAGCATGGTGTTTGCAGGCGACACCCGCACGGCCGAGACCGGAAGCCTGCTGTTTACCCACAAGGGTATTTCCGGCCCGGTCGTGCTGGACGTCTCCGGCCGTGTTTCGGCGGCTCTAATGACCTGCGCATCCGTAGGCGTCATGATTGATCTTGCTCCCGATTGGACGATCGAAGCGTGGCAGAGGCATATTGAACAGTTGAGGAAGGAACGCGGTGCCAAGACGGTGCGATCCATACTTGCTTCCATTCTTCCCGCGGCGCTGGCGAAAGTAGTGCGTGAGCGTGTCCCGATCACACCGCCTGTCGGCGGGTATCGGGATGCGGCAGCGGCTGCGAGCGTAGCGCGATTGACGCGCGAGCAAAGCCGCAAACTGATCATGATGATTAAGCATTTGCCCCTGACGATCGCGGGGACCGAGGGCTTCGCTAAGGCCATGGTTACGAAAGGCGGTATCAACTTGGCTGAAGTCCGTCCCAAGACACTGGAAAGCAAGCGCGTCCGCGGGCTTTTCTTTGCCGGCGAAATCCTGGATATTGACGGGCCGTGCGGCGGGTTCAATCTGCAATGGGCCTTTTCCAGTGGGTTCCTTGCCGCTCAGAACCTGAGGAATTACTGATATTTTCACACGAAGCCACAAAGCTCACAAAGTTAAAGTAATTCAATTTTTAGATCGGGAAGCTTTTCTTCGTGACTTTGTGCCTTTGTGTGAGACAGATTTCGGTATTTTGTTTTATCTTTCCCGAACAATCTGATATTTTCTACACATTACTTACCGGGCGAGTGGTGAAATTGGCAGACACGTCCCGCCGGTTAAATTTTTCGCTCCCGTGGCGGACTTGGCAGACGCGCATGGCTTAGGACCATGTCTCTCACGAGGTGAAGGTTCGAGTCCTTTCGGGAGCATTTTTTTGTCGGAGCGGGATGCCGCAAGGCTTGTGGGTTCTCAGCCATAGGCTGATCCGCCTGGGGTGGAAAGTCCCACCTCGCCCATTGCTTTGGAGGTCAGTCTCAATCCGGGTCGCGGGCCCATGGATTTTTCCGGCGCGCGAGGCGCTCGGCCAGGCGAATGGCGGCGGTCATACTACCGGCATGCGCCACACCTTTCCCGGCAATGTCAAAGGCGGTGCCGTGATCGGGTGACGTGCGCACAATCGGCAGGCCGAGCGTGAGATTGACACCTTCTTCAAAGGCAATCATCTTGAGCGGTCCAAGCCCCTGGTCGTGATACATGGCCACGACCGCGCCGAACCGGCCTTGCAGGGCCTGGTGAAAAATAACGTCAGCCGGCACGGGACCTTCAATGGTCAAACCTTGGCGGCGCAACGCGCACAACGCCGGCCGGATGATTGTGATTTCTTCGCGCCCGAGGACGCCATCGTCCCCGGCGTGCGGGTTGAGCGCGCAGATGCCGATTGTCTGTTGCTTTACGCCGAGCCAGGGTAATGCTTGGCTCCCCAACTGCACCGCCTCCTGAATGGCCGCCCGTGAAATGCTTTCCGCCACCTTGGCCAGCGGCAGATGCCGCGTAACCAGTACCACGCGTAAGGGGCCGCCCAGGAGCATCATGGCAAAGGAGCGCGTTCCGGTGAGGGCCGCCAGAAATTCCGTGTGGCCGGGAAACGGCAGACCCGCCAGGCGCAGGCTCTGTTTACAGATGGGACCGGTAACCAGGGCATCAAAGAGCCCCGCCATACAGCCGCTAACGGCCGCCTGGATCCAAAGCGCCGCCGCCTGACCTTGTGCCCGGCCAGTGACGCCGGGCCGCCAGATCAAGGACAGGGGCTTCTGCTTGAGATCCTGCTCCGGTTCCCAATTGACAACAGGCGCCAGAAAACGTTTGGTGTCGGTGAGGCGCCAGGCCGGCTGCAACGGCAGGCGGAGCTGTGCCGCCTGGCGGCGCAGAATCGTTCGGCTACCGATCAGCACAAAGCGCACATATTGTGGCCAGTGGTTTTGGTATAGCGCCTTCAGAGATACTTCCGGCCCAATTCCGCCGGGATCGCCGATGGTGATGGCAATGGTTTGCATGAGTGAAAAAATTTGTATTGAACAAAGATTAGCCCGCGAAACACGCGAATTGACGCGAAAAAGGGAATGAAATGAGCAATCCCATTTTCATTAAATCAGATGATTTGATTGCCATTTAGCGTTATTTCATGTGTTTCGCGGGCAAAATATCTGTGGTTAGTATTTCTTAATAAACACCTTCTGTTTCAGGCGCGCCATCCAGGCATCATAAAGCCGTTTGGCTTCCTGCTTTTCCAGCTCGGTGCGGAGCGTGTCATGGACTTTCTCGAATGGAATAACGGTGGCGTCCCGGTGCCCTTCAACTTTCAGGATATACAGGTCCCCGCCGGCCAGGATTACATCGCTGATATCGCCCGGCTTTAGCGCGCGGATGGCCGCGGCCAGTTCCGGCCGCCGGCTGGCCGGGTCAATCCAACCCCAGTCGCCGCCTTCCTTGGCGCGTGCGCTTTGAGACACCTGCTTGGCCAGATCCTCGAATGATGCACCCTCCAGCAGGCGCTTGCGCACGTCTTCCACCTGCTTGCGCTTGACGGTAATTTCCTCGTCAGTGTTACCGCCGTTAATCATGATCATGCGCAGGTGAACCTGCTCGGGGGTGCGGAAAGTGTCGTTTGCCTTGTTGTAAGCCGCGCGAATATCCTGCGGAGAAACCGATACCTTGCTATCCACTTCGCGATCGCGCAGGAAGGCCACGATCATGGATTTCTTCAGATTGGCCTGCCATTCCTCAAGCGTAAGCCCTTCCTCGTCCAGCGCTTTGCGGAACGCGGCGCGGTTGTTGCCGAACTTGGTGCGCACGATTTCTTCCGTGCGGCTCTCTACGATCTTGTCCGGCAGATTCATTTCCTTCTGCTGGCGGAACGCGTCGAGAATCAGTTCCCGCTCGATCAGGGCTTGGAGCGCCTTTTCATAGGCTTCTTCCAGTTTTCGGTCCAGTTCCGCGCCCTGGGTGGTCGCGCGCAACTGGCGCTCGACCGGTTGCATGGCGGTCATAACCTCCATCACGGTCACGATCCGGTCGTTGACCTGGGCCGCACAGCCTTCCACCGGAATCGTTTTGCTCAGACCCCCGGCGGGAATCAGGGGCCCGAGCGTCAAAACCAGCGTGGGCAAAAGGATCATTTTTACGCGAGTTATCATGGCAATGTCAGCGCCTCGTTAAGCACTATGGCACAGTCGTGTTTTCCGCGCAAGCCAAAGCCGTCCGGATATAGACCATACCCATTTTTCACCGGCTCTACACAAACAACCCTGATCCTCGCCTAACGTTTGGCGGATTCCGGAAAAAGTGATGCGGGCGCGAAGATTATGTGTTGCACAAGTGCTGCAAATCATATAAATCAACATTTTACTTTACAAACGAAAAACATCTTATTTTTTACTGCGGTTTCCCGGGATTAAGGCGCTAAAACACGAAAGGAAGAATCATGCACATTCCAAAATGGGCGCTGTTTTTTGATTTTCATACGATGCCGGCCAATCCGGACGTGGGTAAAAAGTTTGACATGGATGCGATTACCGACTGGTTCAAGGATTGCGGCGTGGATTTTATTGTTTTCCCGGCGCGCTGCAATCTGGGCACAGCCTATTATCCCACCAAGTTGGGCATTCCGCATCCTGCCATGCCGGGCGATTTGTTTGGCGACTTGGCCAAGGCCTGCCATGCCAAGGGAATTGCCGTCTCGGCTTATATAAACGTTGGCCTCAGCCATGAGGAGGCGTATCGGCGGCGCGATTGGACGGTATTGCGCGCCGATGGCCGCATGTACGGCGAGGAATTTAATGATTCGTTCTGCCGGCAGATGTGTTACAACACCGGTTATGCTGAACACGTGACCGGCATGATGAAGGAAGTTGTGGATTGGTATAAGGTGGATGGATTGTTTTTTGATTGTTTCCATACCCAGGCCTGCATCGGCATCGAATGCATGGAAAAGATGAAGACCGAGGGCGTGGATTGGCGCGATCCGATTCAACTCAACGATTTCAATTACCGCAAGATGCTGACCATGGGCCGGCGGCTGTCAAAAAGCGCGCGCGCGCTAAACCCCGATTTGCTGCTTTATTTTAATGGGATAGATTACGAAGCGCAAGCGGAATTCGGCAATTACTTGGAATTGGAATGCCTGCCGCAGGGATCGTTTGGATATGAGCTTTTGCCGTTGGTGGCGCGTTATATGCGCACACTGGGCAAGCCGGTGCTGAACATGACCGGCCGGTTCCAAAAAAGTTGGGGTGATTTCGGCGGCATCCGCCCGCCGGCGAGCGTGGAATATGATTGCATCCAAGGCATTGCCAATTGCGTGCCGCCGAGTATCGGCGACCATTTTCATCCGCGCGGCGACTTGAATCGCGCGGTGATGGATCTGGATAAAACCGTTTATAAAAACCTGCGGCCGCTGCAGCCGTGGATTGACGGCGCCGTGCCGGTGGTGGAGATGGCCAATGTGATGCAATGCGGTTATCCCGGTTACCGGTGGATTGGTGGTGAGCGCCAGGAGTTTAAGAATCAGGCGTGCCAATCGCTGAAATCCGCCACCCGCATGTTGAGCGAGCTTAAAATGCAGTTTGACAATGTCACCCTGGCCGCCGACTGGGACAAGTACAAAATATTGATTCTGCCGGATGATGTCGAGGTGACGCAAGAGATCGCCGACCGCCTGCACAAGCACCTGCAAAACGGCGGCGCCGTCATTGCCTCCGGTAATTCCGGGCTGGATGCGGCCAAAACAAAATTTGCCCTCGATGCCTGGGGGGTTGAATATGCCGGCGTGGACCCCTTTGATCCGGCGTATATTGAATTCAAGCCGGAATTCGCCGCCGGCATGCCGGACATGCCGGTGACGCTTTATGAGCGCGGCCTGTCCGTCACCGTCCGGCCCGGGTCAAAAGTATTGGCGACAATTACCGCGCCGTATTACAACAACGAATGGGACGGCCGGCATGGGTTCCAGTATACGCCGCCGGACAAGACCACGGGGCGGCCCGCGGTAACAATCAATGGCCGTGCGGCCTACATCAGCCATCCCATTTTCCGGACTTATTATACAAGTGGCGCGCTGCCCATGCGGCAGATTGTGGCCAACCTTTTGGAGCATTTTTTGCCCGAATCGCTGATCCGCGCGCCCGGCGCACCGTCTTTCAGCCGCGTTACCGTGACCTCGCAGCCGGGTCGGCGCATGGTGTATGTGATGGCCTACCTGCCCGAAGCGCGCGGCGCGGGAGTAAACATGATTGAAGAACCGCTGGAATTGCGCGATTTCGAAGTCCGCTTGCGTCTGGACGGGCGTGTACCCCAAAAAGTTTATCTGGCGCCCGATCGGAAAAAATTGGACTTGCGTCTGGATGGCAACTATGCCGTCGTCCGCATCCCGCTTGTGAAAGGGTGGGCCGTGGCGGTGTTTGAGGAACAGGGTGACTGAGGCAGGGAACGGCGCCGCAAACGACGTTCTTGCCCGCCTAAGGAGGGTTATCCATTATGCCGCTCGATTTGCGCTTGTCCCGCCTCGGTCACCGTTGTATACTCGCGGCATGATCATCGTGGGCGTGCCCTATTCCTGTCAGGAGATTATGAACATGAGTGAAATCACCGGCGGATCACCCTATGGAGCGAGCACTCTTGCTGGCGGCGATGGTAGTCGTCAACCGTCAGAGAACGAAATAAAAATCGCCCGTTTCCAGGGAACCCACGTTGCGGAAGTGGCTAAGAAGCAGTCATCCTAATAACCGCTTGAAGAGGGACGCACCCAAAAGCGGCGCGCCGCCCAAGCAAAGCGTTCGGCTAAAGAGGAGAGAATTATGGCTGGCATGACTTCCAGAGAGCGTGTGTTGCGGACCGTCAACTTCCAGGATACCGATCGGGTGCCGATTGATCTTGGTGCCATGAAAGCATCCGGCATTGGCGTCAAGGCCTACAACCGTGTCAAGGCGCGGCTCGGCATTCATACCAAGACCCGCGTCTGGGATCCAATATTTATGATCGCGTCCGTGGAAGAAGCGGTTATGCGGAGATTCCATCTGGATGTTGTTCCTCTTGATGTTTCATCAGCGGTGCATGATGTGAGACCTGACAGCGCATGGATGCCGAAAACCCTCTATGACGGAGCCGAGGGCCTTCTGCCGCCGGGCACCAACATCGGCACGGATTCGGAAGGGCGCTGGGTACTGCTGGATCAGAACCGGAACCCGACATCTTTCCGCATGCCCCGCGAAGGCTACTACTTTGACGACATTTCCTTCAACGAACCCGGCGCAACGATTGATCCGGCGGCGTTCAGGCCGGTAACCGGATTCACCGATGAACAGCTCAGCGCCCTTCAGGCGCGAGGAAAGTTTCTTTATGAGAACACCGAGTATGCCCTGCTTGGTTGGGGCGGCGGCGTCTGCTTCCTTGGAATGAGCCTGATCACGGATCGCTTTAGCAATGTTACCATGCGACTTCCATCCGAGTGGATGGTCATGCTGATGACCGAAAAGGAAACTTGCCACGAGATGATGGACAAATCCGTGGAGGCTTCGATTAAGTGCCTGAAACAGTTACACGACGCGGTCGGTGATTACTGTTTTGCATGGGGCATCGCCGCTGATGACAGCGGCACACAGCGCAGCGAATTCATTAGCCCGGAACTATGGGTTGAGATGATCAAGCTGCATTACGCAAAGTTGTGTGCCTGGATTCATCGGAACACCAGCTGGAAAACGTTTTTGCATTCCTGCGGGTCAATCTACCACCTGGTTCCGCATATGATTGAGGCGGGTGTTGACATACTGAATCCTATCCAGACCTCAGCGGCCAACATGGAGCCCGATCGGCTGAAAAGGGAATTTGGCGGCAAGATCGTTTTCTGGGGCGGCGGGTGCGACACCCAGGGCGTTCTTGCAACGGCAACGCCTGAGAAAATCCGTGAACACGTCAGCGAGCAGCTGGCCATATTCAAGCCCGGCGGCGGATACGTCTTTAACCAGGTTCACAACATTCAACCCAATGTCCCTGCCGAGAATATCATCGCCATGCTGGACGCTGCCTATGAATACGGCCGACAAGGGCCATAGGCGCCGCGCGTGAGACGCGTCGTTCGGTCAACAAGATGAAAGGAGCGTTGCTTATGAAAGTCGCGATTATCTACCATTCGCAAACTGGCAACACGAAAACAATGGCCGAGCTCATAATGCAAGGTTGCCTGACGGTGCCGGGTGTTGAAGCCAAGTGCATGGCGGTTGATGATGTGGATGCGTCCTATGTCGTGGAGGCCAAGGCGATAATCATTGGTTCACCGACCTACGAAGGGTCCTGCAGTTGGCAGATGAAAAAATATCTGGATACAGGCCCAAAGGGATTGGCCGGGAAGTTGGCCGGCGTCTTCGCTTCACAGAATTGGCCCGGTGGCGGCGGAGCAAGTTTTGCGGAAATGACGATGATTGCCGCGCTCCTCGTTCACGGTATGATTATTTACTCCGGCGGTATATCGGTTGGCACGCCCTACCTTCATTTTGGCGCGGTCTCAAGGAAGGCCCCGGAAGAAGCCCTCTACAAAGAAAGATGTATCAAACTCGGAGCGAACATTGCCAACAAAGCGTTGGAGTTGTTTGGCGCGCCCCGGTAAAACCGGGGCTTGCTCAGGATCAGCGGACAAACATGAAGCGATTGGAATGTTTTCTTGTTATCCTTGTTATCGCCGTGAGCCAAATCCTGGCCGCGGGTACGAACGGCGCTCCCGAGTTTG
Source organism: Verrucomicrobiota bacterium (assembly GCA_043825055.1). Taxonomy (GTDB): domain Bacteria; phylum Verrucomicrobiota; class Kiritimatiellia; order JAAZAB01; family JAAZAB01; genus VSJD01. The sequence goes on along the minus strand of JBDRSI010000286.1, from coordinate 20,461 downwards.
CCCAGGCATTTCAAGCGCAATGCGCCGCGCTGGCGCAAGCCGCCGAAGCTCAGGGCGCGATGACTGTGCCCGGTTGCGACGGTTGGCTCTTTCTCGCCTCGGAACTGCGCCATCTGGGTGTCGGCCCATTTTGGGGTGCGTCCGCCGCTAAAGTCAGCCGGGCGATGAAACCGGACCAGGCGGACCCTTTGCCCGCCATCGCGGATTTCCACGATCAACTGACGGCCATGGGCGTCGAATTGCTGGTTGTGCCGGTGCCGCCGAAAGCCATTATTTATCCGGATGGCCTGCCTTCGCCAGAGCGCTTCGCGCAGGCAGGCTTGCTCGACAAGGTTCCGTGTGATTCCACCGGCCGTTTGGTGCGATTGGATACCGTCTTGCAAACCTTTTACGGTCAGCTTCGAATTAAGGGCATCCATGTTCTGGATTTGACCTCCGTTTTCATTAAAAACCGGTCGAATCCGAAAGGCGCGCTCTATTGCCGGCAGGATTCCCATTGGTCGGGCAACGGGTGCGCGCTGGCCGCCACTGAAATCGGTATGGAAATTTTTGCCACGTTTAATGATTATCCGAAGCAGGCCTTTACGGGCGAATGGGACACTGTTGAAATTTCCGGGGATTTGTGGCAAGCGCTGGGCGATCCCAAACCTCCCAAGGAACAGATGCGTATCCGGCGGGTCAGCCGCGCCGGCCAGCGCGGCCCGGTCGAGCCGTCCTCTAAAAGCCCGGTTATCTTGCTGGGGGACAGTCACGGCCTGGTTTTTCATAGCGGCGATGATATGTTGGCTCGGGATGCGGGGTTGTCCGACCAGCTTGCGCTGGAGCTGGGTTTTCCCGTGGACCTGGTGGCGGTGCGCGGGTCGGGCGCCACACCCTCGCGCATTAACCTGTTGCGGCGTGCCCAGAAAAACCCGAACTACTGGGCTGGAAAAAAATGGGTTGTCTGGTGTTTTTCCGCCCGCGAATTCACGGAAAGCGACGGCTGGCGCAAGGTGCCCATTAAACCCTGATCATTCGAAGTTCGGCGTTCGGAGTTTTCCTGATGATTAGATGGCATTTCGTGCTTTGCGCCTGTGTGCCTTTGCGTTAAATTTGGCGTATGTCTGACAGCATTTCTCGTTTATCCGTCTGGAAGCGCCTCGGCCTATCGTTCGCGGTAACGCTGGGCGTCTGGCTGCTTGTTTCCTGGCCCCTGCCGCGCTATGTCGGCGCTGGAATTCCTTCCGCGGCCCATCGGGAAGCGGCTGATATTCAGCATCTCGTTCCCGGGGATCACCTGCAGTTCATGTATTACTGCTGGTTGGCCGGGGACATGGTCGCCGGCAAAACTCCGCTTTTTTATAATCTTTACGAATTCAATACCGGCAATGATCGTGAGCGCTTTGAGCCGTATGCCTATTATATTCCGTTCTCGCTGATCTATGCGGCGGCGGCGGGACTATGCGGCCGGGCTTTCGGCTGGAACCTGACGGGGTTCATTTCGCTGTGGCTTACCTATCTGCTGACGTGGTTGCTTGTCCGGCGCTGGACGCGGTCTGAATGGGTGGCCGCTGTGGTCGCCTTGCTTGGGATCGTTTTGCCGTTTCGCTGGATCAACCTTTTCGGCGGCAGTCCGGCCGGCTTTGCCATGGCCTGGATTCCTGCCATCATGCTTGGGGTTGACTTGGCTGTTCGGGAGGATCGGATCAGGGGCGGGGTTCTGGCCGGGGCGGCCCTGCTCCTGGCCTCCTGGGGCGACAGCCATGTGTTCTTTTTCGGGACTTTAGCCGTGCCGGTCTGGGGCGTCGTGGCGTTCGCGGGACGAACTGATTTCCAATGGTGCCGGGGCGCGAGTTATCGGTACCTGATCATGGCACTCCTGCCCATCGGCCTGTTCGCCGTTGCGGCGCTCCTGTTCCCGGTCCTGATGAAAGGCCTGTATCGCGTGGTGACCGGACTGGCGCCGGTGGCGCATGCCATCGGTTCGCGCACGCTCCGCGAAGTCATGCTCTTTGCTCCGGATTGGCAAGGCTTTTGCGGGATGAACACACGGGGTGCTTCGGCCCATATCTACCTGGGTGTGCTTACCCCGGCATTTATCATCGCCGGTTGGCTGGTGCTGGTTCGCAGAGCGTGGAGTGATTGGCGCACACATGGCCGCACACTGATCGTCTTGGTGCTTATGATTCTGGCCATGGTGGTGATCATGTTTCTGGCGCTGGGTCCGCGGGGACCGGAACACGGTCTGCTTTTCAGAATATGCCGTTTGATCATCCCGCCCTATGCCATGATTCGTCAGCCGGCCAAGATTTTCTGCCTGATGCCGTCGTTCCTGGCGGTGGCTTCGGCCATTGCGCTAACGACGCTGGTTCAACTCCGTTCAGGCCGGGCATGGTGCATCCTGGCGCCAATTATCTTTGCCGGTGTAATCCTTTGGGACTATGCCCGGCAGTCCAATCCCACAATTTCCCTGCTTGAGCAAAAGCAGGCAGCCTATGCGGCGGTGGCTGCAAACGCAGCTGGTGCCGCCGCCGGCCAGGCGATCCCGCGCGCGCTGGTGCTTCCGCTCTGGCCGGGCGATTCGCACTATGCTTCGGTTTATCAATATTTCGCCTCGATCTACCGGGTGCGAATGGTCAATGGCTATAACCCGTTTATCAAGCAGGGGTATTTTGAAAACGTGTTTCGCCGGTTTGAAAGTGTGAACCAGGGCGGACTTTCCGAGGACCAGGTCAAGGGCCTGCTCGGCATGAATGTCCGTTATATTCTCCTGCACGAAAACCTGTTTCCGGAAAAGGTCAGCCCGTTCCCCGTGACCGCCACGCTCCGGCAGTTGTTGCGCCACCCGCGGCTGGAATTACTGTGCCAGGATGGCAGTGTGTGGGCTTTCAAAATTATGGATTCACCGCGGACCAGGTCGGCGCCGGCCTGGGATATCCTGATTCCAGCGCGCCGCTTTGAAATGGAGAAAACCATTGCAGAGCGCCGGGTGACCGTCATAACAAGCGACGCCGTCGGTGGCCGGGCCTTTGTGGCTCTAGCGGAAACGAACGCCAGTCTGCGAACGACCCCGATCCGCGTGGTGTCGGTATCCAATCTGCATTGGCTGGTGCGTGTCCGGGGGCAGGGCACGCTCGGCGGAGAACTGATGACCGATGAGTGTGTGACCGCGCTTGCGCCGCTCAAGGTCCAAGCTGAAGAATGGACCTGGCTGAATCTTTCCGTTCCGGCCTTTCGGGGATTTGCTGCCCTGAGCTTGAAGCTGGTGCTTCAAGCGGGTGCCGTGGATCTCGATCTGAGCCTGCTGACAGCCGGGCCGTGGCAATGGCTGAATCCAGGCGAATCCATGACGATGCCGGCCCCGACTTTTTTCCACGCGGGATACACGGATTTGGAATCCGGCGGCGTGGTTTTCCGCCGGGATTATGACCCGCAAGGTTTTGTGTTGTACGGGCCCAAGTTGCCGCTGTCCAGGGGAACTTATGAAATAAACATTGCTTTTACTTCACCGGCGGCGCCCGGCATCGAGCTGGGGGTGATCAATCTGGAACAGAACGAGGCGACCGTGGAGGGCGTGGGCCCGGCCCGGCCAGTCAGCGCGATCGTCGCCGGCCGGCCGGCGAGCGTCCGATGGCGGCAATATGAAAATCTACCGTTTAATCTGGCTCTATATTATAATGCCAGCGCCGATCTGGAAATTCAGCAAATTACTATAAAGCGGCTGGAATAAAGACCGACGACGGACGACAGACAACCGACGACGGACCGGAAATCGCGACAAAAGACGGACGACGGAATTCTGACTTCTGACCTCCGTTGTCTGTCGTCTGCCACGCGGTTCGCGTGGCCCCGCAGCGGGGCGACGTGGTCCTCTGGCCCGCGAACGGGCTTTACCAACGCAAGGCAATCGAGTAAAGTGGCTGATTTATGATCCAAATGATTAAAGACGTTTTCAGGTACTGGGATCTGCTCTGGAACCTGGTGGCGCGGGACCTCAAGATCCGCTACCGGGGCTCCATCCTGGGATTTCTATGGACCATCCTGACGCCGCTGTTCATGGCGGTCATTTACATCGGTTTTCTGTACCTGTTGGCGGGGGGGCGGGGGTTCGGGATTCAGTACGTGGATATTATCATCGGCGTATTCGCCTGGCAGTTCACGGTGCAGTGTGTCAATGCCGGCCTGAACTGCGTGACGGGCAATTCCTCGCTGGTCAAAAAGGTCTTTTTCCCGCGCATTATCCTGCCGCTTTCGGTCAGCGTGACCGGCCTGGTAAATTTTCTGCTGACCTTGGTGGTGCAATGGGTTCTGGTGGCCATTCTGCTGATGAGGCAAGGCGCTTTCCTGGAGGCGACCACGCTCTGGGTGCCGCTCATGTGCCTGTATCAACTGCTCTTTAATTTCTCGCTGGCCCTGCTGGTGGCCGCCGCCAACGTGTATTTTCGTGACACCCAGCATATCGTGAACCTGCTGATGAGCGCCTGGTTTTTCATGAGCCCGGTCATGTATCCCTTGTCGCTGGTGGAAGCCGTGGCGCGTGCCCATCCGTGGGTTGCCCAGTTGTACCTGCTGAACCCGATGACGGTCATCATTACCGGCTATCGGGCAATGCAGTTGCCGGGTGTTTCATTCCCCTGGACGGCGACCAGTGTCGTGGGACTGCTCATCCCGCTGGTAATCATGGGGGTGGCCTACGCCGTGTTCCAGCGCAGCCAACGCTATTTTTCGGACATGTTATGATCGCGATCGAAGCCAAAGAACTGGGAAAGTGGTATCGCAAGCAGGATATCGGTACGCCGACGCTCCTGGGCGCCCTGCCGCGCTGGATGAGCGGCGCGAAGGCCGACGGATTCTGGGCCCTGCGTGATGTCAATTTTAAAATCCATCAAGGGCAGACGGTCGGTGTCATCGGGCCCAATGGATCGGGCAAGAGTTCACTCCTGGGCCTGATTGCCCAAACCATGGTGCCGACCGAAGGCGCGGTGCGGACAACGGGGCGCATATCGGCCTTGCTTGAGCTGGGCGCGGGCTTCCATCCCGACCTGTCGGGGCGCGAAAATATTTACCTCAACGCGGCGATTCTGGGTATTGCGCGCGAGGACATCCGGCGGCGGTTTGACCACATCGTGGACTTTGCCGAACTGCACGGCTTCATTGATATGCCCGTGAAGCACTATTCCAGCGGCATGTATGTGCGCCTGGCGTTTTCCGTGGCGGTGGAAATGAATCCCGATATTCTGCTCATTGATGAGGTCCTGGCCGTCGGTGACATATCCTTCCAGACAAAGTGCCTCGACCGCATCCGTCAATTCCAGAAAAAAGGGAAAACCATCCTGTTCGTCTCGCATGCCCTGGAGACGGTCGAGGAATTCTGCAGTGATGTGCTGTTGATCCACGAAGGCCGGCTTATCATGCAGGGGAAACCCTCCGATGTGATCTTTTCCTACCTCAAGTCCTACATGGTCAAGCTCGGCCTGTTCAGCGTGGAAGAGCACGGTACCCGCGAGGTTGAGATGCGATCCATCCGGCTGTTGGATGCCACGGGGGCGGAAACCTCCACGTTCTACACCGGCGGCGCCATGGCGGTTGAAATTGGTTACCACGCGCATCGGCGCATCGAAACGCCAGTCTTCGGTTTCAGCATCAAGACCGGCAACGGGTTTTATGTCTTCGGCTCCAACACGCAGATTGCAAAAGTCCCTATTGCCGCCATTGAGGGCGATGGCCGGGTGCGCTTGCGGATCGAGCCGCTGACATTGAAACAAGGCCGATTTTTCCTGTCCCTGGCCGTGCATTCGTGGGATCATAAAATCCAGTATCATCGCCAGGAAGATCTGCATCCGTTCCTGATCAAGGATGCGGGCGACGACAAGGGCGTCTTCCAATTGAACTGTGTCTGGGAACATCAGCCAAAGCCATGAAACTCAGTGTTGCCGGTCAGGACAGAACCCATGACCTGGGCCGGCGTGCTGTGCGAAGATCTTGCGCCGGCCGAACTGGGCGCACTGTTCGATCGCGTTCTGACGGATGCAGGAAAACAATCAATCGCTCATGACTCGACATCTTATCCTTGGCGTGCTGACCGGATTTTTGCTTATTGCTTGCGGCTGTCGGCCTGCGCCCTCGCCAAAAGCGACGGTCTTTAGACCCATAGCGCCCCGCGTCCTGGACGCCGATAACGCCCTGGTGGAAGCGCGCGCGCTGGTAGCGCTGGGATCACGTGACGCCGGCACTCCCGGCGCGCGCCAGGCGGCTGGTCATCTCCTGGTGCGCCTACAGGCGGTGGGTGTCCAATCCACGCTGGATGCCTTCACGGACGATACCCCTGACGGCAAAACGACCTTCTGGAATGTCATGGGTGTTATTCCCGCCGCCGGTCCCGACTCTCCGAGAGGTCGGGAGGCGGCCAAAGCCCCCTGGCTATTTCTGGGCTCGCACTTCGACACGAAATCAGGCCTGGGCGACGGCTTTGAAGGCGCCAACGATTCGGCCTCCAGTTCGGGCCTGCTGTTGGAACTGGCCCGGGTTCTGCAGGCGGCCGGTCCGTTGCCCGTCAATATCGGCATCGCATTTTTTGACGGCGAGGAATGCCGGCACAGCTATACCGCGCGCGACGGACTGCACGGCAGTCGGCATGCGGCGCGGGCGCTGTGTTTGAACCGGCGCGTGGACCAGGTGCGCGCTGTGATCATTCTCGATATGATCGGCGACAGGGATTTGACCGTCACGATTCCGCGCAACAGCACATCGGATTTGGTGGCCCGTGTATTCCGCGCGGCGTCGGCGGAAAAAGTCCGCGATAAATTTGCGCTTATGGCTGGCGCCTTGCTGGATGATCATCAGCCATTTCTGGAGGCGGGCATGCCGTCCGTTGTCCTTATTGATTTCGAGTACGGCTCGGCCCCCGGCCGGAACGATTACTGGCACACCTCGCAGGACACCCTTGACAAGCTGAGTGCCGAAAGTCTGGGGATCGTCGGCCGTGTCGTTATAGGAGTGTTAAATGACCTGATGATGGAAGGGGAAAGAGCCAAGCGGTAAGGGGCAAGCGGTAAACGGTAAGCGGCAAGGGAAAGCACGTGAGAGCACCACGTCGGCCCTGGGGGCCAAGTGGCCGCTTGCCCGTTGCGGGGCGACGCGGTAGAGCGGAGGGCGACGATCAGCGCACGATGCCCATACCGGAAGAGCGGGAGCGTTCGTAGGCCCGCTTCGTCACGCTCTCGCAGATAGTCCAAGCGTCCCCGCGCACAATGCCGTCCTGAAAGCCGCAGATTTCCCGGGCGGAACGGATGCGGCAAAACAGTCTCACATACAGTGTCCGGGCGGGCAAAGTGTCGCCATAGTTCAAGTCCAGGCGCCGGAGCACGTCCAGATCCTTTTTCTGGTCCCGCAGGCTCATGCCATGTCCGCCGACGCACAAGCCCGTAGCAGCATCATACGCACTGCACGGCGGGCAAATCATGCAACACCCGCGCACAAGGGTGACGGGAATTGTCGGGTTTTTCCGCATGATATCCAGCGCTTCATATAAATTGTCCTCGGCGATGGGCGCCAAAACCTGGCGACTGTAAAAACAGGCCATGCACATAAGATGATGCGGTCGGATGTGTAGGCGCGCAACGCGATACATGGCCGCTGCTGTGGTTTTTTTAGCCGTTACCTTTTCGCGTGACGGTCGGCTGGGAATCAGGAGCGCAAACGCTTTGGAGCAACCGTGCTCGAATGCACCGCGTAAGGCCTGCGGACAACCGCGCCAGGTCGGCGTTGCATGATCATCGGCATAGCCGCAGAGGTTCTTGGTTGTTTTGATGGATTGAAGCATGCGCTCGATCAGGTCGCGCGCCGGCCGCGTATCGCCGGGCGACATTCCCATGCGCTGAAGGATGTCCAGGTCACGTTTCTCATTGAACAGGGCACCGCCGGCGGAATCCAGCCGGTGTCCCGGATTCTGATAACGGTAAATGCCATCCACGTTGCAGACCAGCCGAAGCGGTCTGTTGGGATTTTCTTGAATCAGGCGTTGGAGGCGAATAATGGGCGGCGTGGCGCGGCGCCGACCCGACGGCGCACCCAGTCGGCATACCAGGCACACTAATTGATAGGGACGCACGTCAATGATCCGCGGCCGCTGGGTGCGCTGTGGATGGCGGTTCATCTGGTCTGGCTCTCCTTATTAGGTGAGATGTTCATTTGTCTATTCGCACCACTTGGCCGGCCACGTTCGGATCCGGGGTGAACCGGTTGGCGAGTCCCGATGTGATCAGGATTTCCAGGGGCTGTTGATCCGGCACGAATAGCGCGGCGCACCCGGGTTTCTTTTTCAACACCGTCAAACCTTCCTGCGTGCCCAGCACAAAGAGCGTGGTGGAAAGGGCGTCGGCGGCCGCGGCGGTTGGCGCCAGGACCGTGATGCCTGCCATGCCGTTCACCGGGAACCCGGTGCGCGGATCCATGACATGCGCGTACCGGCGTCCGTTCAAGGTTACAAACCGCTCGTAATGGCCGGAGGTGGCCACGGCTTGTCCGTTCGACAGGCGCAGATTGCCGAGGAATTGGCCGGGCACGAACGGATGACGCACCGCGATTTTCCACGCCCGGTCTTTACCGGGCGCACCCGGCGTACCGGGCGCACCCGGCGTACCGGGCGCACCCAAGGCGCGCATGTTGCCGCCAAGATTAACAAGGGCGTTGGAAAAGCCATGATTTAATAATTCTATGCAACACCGGTCAACGGCATAGCCCTTGGCAATCCCGCCCAGATCAACCTGGACGCCGGCCTGATCCAGGAACGCGGTGTCATTGGAAAGGACAATATGCCGGTAACCGATCTTGTCCAAAAAGGGGCGCACCTGATCGGGCGTCAACGGGTGTGCCGGCGGCTGGTTCCGATTGAATCCCCAGAGCTTCATAAGCGGGCCAATGGTGACGTCAAACGCGCCGCCGCTCAGGTCCCCGTAAGCCTTGGCCAAGACCAATAGCTCGCGCAGTTCCCGGGAAACGGGTGCCGGCGCTTTTCCGGCTTGGGCATTCAAGCGGGAGAGTTCACTTTCCGGCCGATACACGCTAAAGCGCTCTTCCAGATCGCGCAGAATGTTTGTCACGATGGCGGTCGCTTCCGCGAGACGGGCCGCTTCGCTCGCCGGCAGTGACACGGAGCCCAGCGTGCCCATGGCCAGGAACGATTGCTTCGCCGCCGGTCGGCGCGCGTCGCAGGCGGGGAGAAAGATCAAGGATGCGATGAGGGCCGTAAATAATACAAAGTGTCGGCAAGCGATCATGGAACGTTGACCCGCCTGCAATCCGTCAGCTGACGGACGTAGCATTGCGGGCAGGAATTGGAAACTGGAAATTAGAAAGTTGGTCTTCACGCTTTTGTGCTGTTAATAAATGTATTTCGGATCGAAACTTTAAATTGTAAATTTCGGGTTTCTATTTCAGTCTGCCCATCTCTCCCCCTAATTTCTAGCCAAAGATATTTGAAATATTAACCATGTTATACGTCTGTCATTCCCGCGAAGGCGGGAATCCAGTCCGGCTTTTCTGGATTCCCATTTTCATGGGAATGACAAGCGCTCGGACGGTCGTTCATCAAATGTTCAGCATAAAATGAATAGATTCTACGAAGTAGAATCTAATTTCCAGTTTCAAATTTCAAGCCGTGAACGGCTTCCGGTTTTTTAATAATGGCGGGCTCAGTTGTTTCCTCCTGCGCGCGTCGCTCGGCCTGCCGGCGCAACACGTTCAACTCGGGCAGGCCCGTGCGCAGGCGATGATCCTCGCTTGCGCGCGCCTGCATGTAGATATCCCAAAACGCGCGCGCCCGGCGCTCATCTTCCGTGGCGTTGGTTGAATCACCGGCAGCTTTCCGCCGGCAGGCCTGGAACAACAATCCTTCCACCACGGCTACGGCGTCCGGCGGCGGCAGGTCGCCGGCATTCTTCTGCATTGCGACGAAATTGGCGCTGATAAAATTATCATAACTTATTGTCCGGTCGAAGCCAGGATATCGGCGGAGCGCCTGCTGGTAAATCTCGCGGGCTTGGGCATCGCGGCCGTAGCTGTGAAGGATGATAATCGCCTCGCCCAGAAAATTGGCATAAATCTCGCGAAAGAGGCGTGCATCATACCGTGCGATGGCTTCCTCGTATATTTTCATCACCTGCGGGAGCAGGTCCAGCCGGGGCGTTGTCACGTACAAGTCTGTTGCCGGGTCGAAATCCAGCCGTCCCTGTCGGAATGCCGCCGAAAGACACTGGAGCATCATCTGGTCGCAGGCTCGCATGCCGGACCCAGCCGATGATGCATGCGTATCAGGATGGCATGAACATGCAACGGTCGTCAGCTCACCGGTGCTGGGATTGTCCAACGCCGCCTGGCGGCCGCGCCAGGCCCAATAAATCGCATGTGTTTCCGGTAAGCGCCAGTCAAAAGGACCATATTCGGCATCCAGTTGCCGCATGAGCGCCGGATCCAGTTTCAATTCCTCGCGCAGACGCTGGAGATCGGTGTCTTTTGGGTCGGTCCCCAGTCGTGCTCCATGGAGCACAGCCTGCATGGTTTCCGCCAGCTTGCGTCTGTAAAATGGATGTGCCGAATCCATGATGTATCCGATCTTATGCTGGTATAGCCAGCCGAGTTCCTTGTACAGGTTCGGGTTGCGGGGGTTATACCGGAGTCCTTCATCGCGCAGGAGCCGGATCCCGTTGTTGACCCAGCGCCACCGGTTTTCGGCGTCGGGGAATAGCACGCTGATGTTGTAAGCCATGTTCCAGGCCTGGAAGGCCCACACGGTGGTGAAGTGCGGCTCCAACTTGGTGATCCAGTCCGCCAACTGGGCAATTTCAAATATCCGGCCTTCCTGTTGCAGGCGAATGGTTCGGAGCCAAAGCAGGTCGGCGATCAGCCCGCGGAACCCGCCCAGGGCCACGGTGGTGAAGGCCATGAGCGGCGGTGCGTTCTCAAGTGGAGCGGCTGGGAGCAACTGATGCCGCGCCCGGTAATCCCAAAGTTGCTCATGCAGGCGCGCGGCGCCCCATAGGCTGAGTAAGGCCGTCAGGATTAAAAAAATATACGGCGCTTTTTTCATTAAAGGTCTTTCGTAACGTCAATGTATGCGAATTTCAATCCGTAGCGGTTCTTACGAACCGCGACTACACCGGAATGTTGTAACTGCCGTTCGATAGAACTGCAAAGTTGCCGCAGGCCTAATTTAAGCGGTATTATTTAAAAATTGTCGAGGCAGTTTTTTTAAATCCGCAATCCGTAATCATCAATCCGCAATCAGATGGCGGCCAATCCCATTTCACGGCGGCTGAACATCCAGATACCCAACACGGCCAGCGCGCCGCCATAGCCAAGCGCCAATATGCCCCACGCCGTACCCACCAGCGTCCATGGGATAAACGCGCCCGCCGGCAGAAAGCTCAGCGGTTCGAACCGCGCCAGCGGCGGCGTGATAAAATGGGCCAGCTGAATAATGCCGTAGGTCACGGCATTCAACAGGCCGGCCAGCCAGGCCGGCGACAGGTCAACTTCGGCCATCAGCGACTCTGTGCCAATCCAGCCGCTCAGGCCGGTAATAAACAGGAAGGCGAAGGCCGTAAACACGGCGACGGGAAATGAAAACAACGCACCGACCGTCAATCCCAGCGCGGTGAAGAACGCCAACCGCGCCAGGACCAGCAGGAGGGCGCGGACAAAATTACTTTCGAAACCGCTTTCCCGGATCAATAATTGCGCGCCGGTATCCGCGGCGAACAGGACGGTAGCCGGCTCCGCCGTTTCCAAGTTTTTGTAGGTGACCGTTAGCCGTTGTCCCGGCGCGGTCGGCGGCAGTTTCAGCGCATGGCCGACGTGCGGCGTGTAGGAGTTCAGAGCGCGCAAGGGACGCGTGATATCATTCGCCGTAATCAGCCACAGACCGGCTACCGGCATTTGGCGCTCAATCCGTGACGTGGCGAACTGAAACTGCAGAAAGAGCGCATCGCCCTGACGGACGCGTTCCGGCACGCGGAAAATCCAGGATTGCGTTCCAGCCGGCGGGACGGCGAACATTGTGCGCCCCACACCGGATGAGGCCGGCTTCGCGACCGGCTGATCGGGGGTGATCAGACTGTGAGCGGTCAAGACTTCTTCGCGCAGGCGGACCTGGTCGTCGGCCGACAGCACGGCGCTACGCGTGGTCCAGCGCAGGAGCCCATAAATCAGGCCGCCGGCCAGGCCCAGCATAACCAGATTGATCGTCATCAGCCCCAGCCATTTGCCGAGCCAGATCTCGGCGGCATGCACCGGCTTGGTGACCAGCACGTGCATCTGGCGGCCCGAGACTTCCAGTGAAACGGCGCCGGCGGCCGACCACGCTGCGGCAATGGAGAGCAGTATCATTGTCAGACCGAACGCGTAGTGAATGAACAATTGTGTCTGGCCGGCCGCTGTGCCGTCGCTTTTGATCACGAGCGGCAATCCGGCGATGCAGATCGCGACCATCGCGATCAGCAGGCCGAAGACCCGCGAGCGAATGGCCGTGCGCAAAGTCAATCCGGATATGGCTAAGATTCGCGTCAGCATTCCAGTCCACAGCCTATGTATAGGAATTTCAATGTAACACATATTCTGGATTCCCGTTTTCACGGGAATGACAGAATGGGTACGCGTGCTTGTCATTCCCGACTTGACTCGCCTCGGCGAAGCGCTCCGGCGGAGCCTGGGTCGGGAATCCATGATTTTCTTTGTTGCCGCCCTTTGCGGCCTAATTCATCGGTCTTTCTTGTCACCTGCCAGAAACTCGGCCACGCCTTCGGTAGGCGCGACGCCGGTTGGCGCCGTTGGCTCCGGGCGGACCCGGCCGATAGTCTCAATAAAAAATTGTTCCAAGGTTCGCGTGGGATGGTCCACCGCGGGGGCGGCGCCGGTCTCGCGGCGGAGCACCTGCATGACGGCTTCCAACCGGTCGGGGGCCAGGGTGGGGAATGTCAGCCGACAGCGGTCGTGCTGTTCGAGCAAATCGCGGACACGGCCCCGGACCAGGATGGCGCCGTCGCCCATGATGGCCACGCGGTCGCAGACGTGTTCGACATCGGCCAGGAGATGGGAGGAGAGGATCACGGTTTTACCGCGTCGGGCCAGGGTCAGGATCAGGTCCTTGACCTGGCGACAGCCAACCGGATCAAGCCCGGCGGTCGGTTCGTCCAGGACAATCAGATCGGGATCGTTAATCAGCGCCTGGGCCAGGCCGACGCGGCGGGCCATGCCTTTGGAAAATTCGCCCACGGGCCGGTGCTGGGCGTGTTGGAGCCCGGTCATCCCGAGGAGCTGGTCAATGCAAGTTTGGCGTGCCGCGCGGCGGAGGTTGAACAATCGGCCGTAAAAATTCAGGATTTCGCGCGCGGTGAGGTAGGGGTAGAGGCAGGATTCTTCCGGCAGGTACCCGATGCGCGCCTTCGATTCGACATCCTGTGGCGAGCGGCCGAATACGGAAAGCGTGCCGCGGGTGGGAGTCAGCAGGCCGAGGATCATGCGAAGCGTGGTGGTTTTGCCGGAGCCGTTGGGGCCCAGCAGTCCGAACACTTCGCCTGCCTGGACGTCGAACGCAATGGCGTTGACCGCACGGACTTTGGGGCGCCGCCAGAAATCCCGGAAAATCTTAGTCAATCCTTCCGCGTGGATAACGGCTTGTGGGGAATCAGTTGATGCTACCATGATCACGTTCCTTCAAGTTCCCGAAATACATAAAGCCTCCGTTGACAAGCGCGCTACGGCCGTGGTTGGGGGCCAAGAATGAACCGCGCACGTTCGTGCCGCAACATTTCGAATGCTGTCATGCACTTGACGCCGAACCCAATGCAGGCGTTAGGAATTTTGATTGTCTTTATCGAGGGAGATGCCTTTTCATGTGTCACGACAATATGTCCGTGAGCCAAGGCATGTGCCACAAGATAGTAGTCCGCCACTTGCAGGAAGGTGTTCACGGCGGCGGGTTCGTACTGCTGGCTCGTCGCCCATGTGCTGACCTGGCCGAGAGCAGGCAGAATCGCGGCATCCGGTTTGAGGAAAAAGCCTGAACCGCGTTGGGCCGCCCAGTCCACAAGTTCATCACCGCCCGCATCAAGCTCGTCGCCAACCTTTTCGATGCTGAATACCTGCTTTGTCGCGTTCTTCATAATCAGCCATGCCCAGAAGGCAGGACAGAAATCGAGCCCGTAGTGGAAGTTCTTGGCCCGGATGAAAACATCGGCATCCAACAAGTAAGCCATCACGTCACTCCCAGGTTGTGTCCGAGTTCACGAAAAGTCGCCATTTTCTTCAGGCCAAGCATGCGAAATGCTTCCGTAAAAGACGTATGACCTTCCAGTGTGCTGGATACTAACGCGCCAGCGAATCGCTTGCTGACCCGCGCCGCTTGGGTCAGATAGAAATTTCCGCCGCTTCCTCGGGGGATGGCCTGTAACCGCTCGAGTTCCTCCTGGTAGGCCGTCCACAATTCATCTTGCGTCAGGTGTCCGGCATCATGAATACGGCGCAGAATGACCAGCGTGCTCACCTTGAAGCATCGGACCAACCTGGCAACCTCGCCGAACAGATCGTCAGTCTCCCGGTACTCATCCTGCAAGGCTGCCAGGGGAACCAGAATCTCGGCGGCTACCCGATTGCACCAGATCTCAACCCGGTTCGAAGGAGAGCAAACTGGTTCGATGTCAGAAAGGCCGGACTCACCAAGCCAGATATGGGCCAACTCATGCGCAAGCGTGAACATCTGGGCGGATTTCGTATCCGAGCCGTTGACAAAAATGAGGGGAGCCAGTTCGTCGGACAGGGCAAAACCGCGAAACTCGTCCGGATCGAGTTTGCGATAGTTATTGCTTCCAACCACGCCGTTCACCATGACAAGAACGCCCGAATCGTCAGCCTGCTCGATAAATTGACGCAGGGCTTCTTCCCATGTTCGCATTTTACGGCGCGCATCAAGGTCGAATCCAAGCGCGTGACGGATACGAGCGGCAACGGTCTCGACATCATTGGCCATATCGGCAGCGCCGACAAAAGGACAGGCCGATTCCCTCATGGACTGGGCAAAATCGCGGTACCATTCCTGCCGCTGCTGACAGATATAGATCGTATCCAGCAGGTCCGGGCTTGGGTGGTCTATGTACTCACTCCCAGCGGTGCGAAAATCCGGGATAGGGATTCCTTCAACCGGCGGCTCCTGCAGGAACAGATAGCCGACCGGAGCGTGCACCGTCCGGGCGAATCGCTCGATCTGCTTGAGTGTCGGCTTGACCTCGCCGCTTTCCCAGGCGGGCAGTTGCGGAATGCGTTCGGCGATTTCATCGGTGGCAAAGCCGGCACGTGCACACGCCCAACGCAATAACTCCGGTTTGACTTCAACACGCATGATTTCAGACTCCAGCAACATTCACCCGATGCGAATAATATACCATCGAAACGCGTTACTTTGCGAGCCACAAAAGGAGGAGCAACAGGCAGAGGCAAAACCGCATCCAAACGCCCATAAGTCATCTTAACTTGGCGCCGTGCAGGGGATGGTTCGTACCCCAAATACGGGTCAACCGTTTGACCCGATTCGGGGAATATGGGTCATTCGGTTTATTTTGCGGTTCATTACGGGTCAAATATGGGTCATTCGCGGGTCATCTGAATGCGTATAAAAAGTCCCCCGTCCCACTCCCTTGGCTTGAATTTGACCGCGGGCCGACAAATCCGCCAGAATCCGTTTTGCTGAAGCCGGGGAAACCTGCAGGGCATCCGCCACCTCCCGGTTAGTGATCCGGCCTTTGGCCCGGATCAGCTCCAGCACCCGTTCGCCACGTTCCGGAAGTTCGGCCTCAACCACGGTTCTGCCGCGCGCCTCCCAGATATATTTCGAGGCGCGGGAGCCGAAGAAGATGCCCAGCACTTGAAGCGCCACCCGGCCCAATTCCTCCGGTAGGGCGAATTCCGGCCGGAAAGCGCGAATCATGAACGCCACAAGGTAAAACAGAAGCCAGAGATAGACGAACACCGACCCCTTGCGCGGCGGCTCGGGGGTTCCGGCCCAGCGCCGGATTTCCTTATCGGCGGCATAAGCCCCGGTCAAGGCAATATAGATCGGCATTAATCCCGCCGGCATGATGAACGCGCCGCGCAGGACGAACTCCGCCGCCATCAGTCCCAGGTAGGCCACCGTGTAGAATGTCAGCAAGGGAAACAGAACCGACACCTCGTTAAACGGCGGCCTTGTCTGAGGATCATCCGCGGGCATCGGTTCGGGACTTGGATTTTCGGCCATGGTATTTCACTCCTCTTGCCTCTTGTCGGCTCAGCTTATACACACCCCGGCTCTGGAAGTCGACCCGGAAAAGGTGGAAGGACAACATGGACAGGTCTTGTGCGTTCCGTTTCCATTCGCCGCCCGACCACCAAGGCTGAATTGCGAATTGCCAAGTTCTTATTCTTTATTCGAAGGACAGCCCACTCGTTCCCTTGCACAATCCGTCTTATGGTTGGATAGTATTTTCCTCGGGCGGGTGCTTTCTAAATTCATCAATATCATTCAAGAGATCACTCATCTCCACAGGAATTTCCTCCTTCCGAAAACAATCTATAATTAGAAACGCCGACACTGTGACGCCATAGTGTTCCTGTAAATACGTGTTGAGAACAGACAGAGTCTCTTTCCCAGGAACAACAAGGTATCGCTGGGCCTTATCCTGCCACACTTGATCGAATTCCTTCAGTAGTCCTTCTTCAATCGTCGAGTCGTCAAGACCTGTCTTACGGGACCTTTCATACTGACGCCGACGAGCAAGGTATCTCGCCTCCACCTTGTGTCGCAGGGACTCCGTTAGAGTCATTAACAACTGATCAACGTCTTCTTGAAAAGGCACGTCTTTGCCGGTCCGTTTGCTCCGCTCTGATACTCGACGATCTATCGCTCGCTTTAACGGTTCAGAGACCAAGAGGAAGTTTTCAAGTTCTTTTCGCTTATGAATGCGCGCCATGTAGCAGCATTTGCTCAGTAATCCAAGTTCGGCTTTGCACTCGTCTGTGGACCGATAGTCTCGGTCGAACACTGTTGCCGTGAGCACTCGGGTTCCCAGCGTGGACTCCATGCCATGCGTGAAGTCGCGGACCTTTGCGGGATTGAAGCCCTCCACAGGGATGACTGCGAAATCAGAACGGTTCGCCACTTGGTCCAGATTCAGTTTCCGGGCGAAACGCGAAAAGATCTGAAAGTCCTTACCTTCGACAAAGAGGGCACGTTTCGTCTTCGCTAGTTGTGTGAGAATGGGATTAATGTTCGAGCCCAGCACGTGGAACACATGCTGAAGCTCGGATGGGTCCTTTATTCTCTTACCCGAAGCGAACTTCTTGTTGATCACAACGAGATCATCTGGATCGGCCTCACTGATTATTTCCGTAGAGTGTGTGGCAATCAGTATGTCGGGTCCCAAGTTCTTCAGCATTCCAAGTAGTTGTCGTTGAAGATCGGCATGCAAATAAATGTCCGGCTCGTCGATCATGAATAGCGACGCGCCTTTCCCGCGGACGATGTAAGTCAGCATTTGACACCACACCTGAAATCCAAATCCGGACCAGAATATCTCTCTCGGCATCCGTTCCTCGGGGCAGAACATCCGCAGTAGTGGCTTTTCGTGCGTGGTATCAATCTCTGGCTTCTCGATGTCCATTCCGGGCCATGTGGATCGAATAAGAGCGCGAAATTCATCAAAATCATCCAGATAGTGGTGCCATATATTGCGGAAGTTGCGAGCGGCGCGGTACGTAAGGAGCGCAAGACGGGCCGCCTCTTTCTGATACAATGGTTCATCGTGTTCAACGGGTCCAAGTATTGGAACGAAGCCGATTGACACATTGAACTGCGACTTGAATGCCGTTGTCGAGGTGATCGCCCTCCCGGAGGCCTGACAGATCAAGCAACATACACCGCGTTCGGGAAAGAACAGTGCAAGTTCGTTTCCATTGGACACGCGAAATGTAACTGTGGCTGGTCGAGAATCGTCATAGTCGAAAAAAACGTTTTCTGTCGCGACAGGTATATCCCGCAAATCAACAAAATAACCGCGAGTTTCCCCTATAGGTCCCGGAACGAAGACGGGATTCCGAGCGCATGCCTTTCGTATTCCCTCCGCAAGAATTCGGAATGCACCAAGGACTGTCGATTTCCCCGAGTTGTTTGGACCAACCAACACGTTGAAGCGCTGAAGATGCAGAGAATAATCATGGAACGCTTTGTAGCGGTGAAAACGAACAGATGTAAAATGCAGTGTCTCGGTCATTGATTATTCATTCCATTGCCCTAAGGCTAAAGTAAGCGTTAGTTGTTTTCATTTATCAGCTTCCACAATCTTGATTTCCTCCGGCGTCAGGCCGTACAACTCGTACACCAGCCGGTCAATCTCCTGTTCCAGCGCCGTCGTATCCGCACCAGAATCGCTCCGCTTCGCCGCAAGAATGCGATCCACGATGGAAACAAGCTTGGCGCGATTGTTTGACATAATTTCCGGGAGCGGCAGGTCGTTAATCATCTCTTTCGTGAAAGTAGTCCCTTGGTTGTAACTCGACGCTGGATATTTCTCCTTCAGGTAGAAGAACGCTGTAGAACTATTCACTATTGCAAGCAAGAGCTTCAGTTTTTCTAAGCTGTCGGAAATGATCATGAGTGTCGTCTTGCCTGGAATGATCGTGCCTTCCATATCCAGGCATGCGTCAAGCAAGTTGAGCCCTTTTAAAATGATCTTTTGCTTGACTGCCTTCTGGCCGTATGAATTTGTAAATGCTGCCAGAAACCGCTTCTTGTCGACTACCGGCCGGAGATATTTGCTGCCCAAGTAAACCATCTCCCGTTGTCCCCACTTCGAAACATACTTACCTATCGTTCCCGTATTGATAATCCGCAGGGACTCATTCTTCTTTGTGTCTTTTGGCTCTTCCTTGACGAACTCCTTCAGTTTGTACGCATCAGATGTCGCGCAGGCATTTTCACACACGCCAAGTCCGGAGAGTCTTCCGGCACGCGCTTCCATCTTCGTCAGTAATTCTACAAAGCTCGAAAAAAGCCAGTCGTAGGCATACGGTGCCTTTAACGTGTCCTTGCGAATGACACGTTTCATGCTGATCTCAGTACCTGCGTATTCGCAAATGCGAAGGAAGGGCTGCGCTGTTTTGACGAACACCGTGACGATTGCATCCACGTTTACGCTTTCGAACACTGAGCGGCCAGCCTTCAAAATACTAAACATCTTGTCAATTGTTCTAATTCGCATCACATCGCCGAAAGGTTTGGAAATCCACTTGTCTGGGGTGATAAAAGAAAGTCCGCCTTGTGCACCCAAGAGCCCGAATCCCTTTTCATAAAACGCAATGTAGATGTCCCAGTTGCCTTTAGTCATTAAGTAAGAGCCTTGTATCAACTGTCGCAACTGAGGGCTTTCTTTTGTCATAGCCTCCGAATCTATATACGGCGGGTTGGCGATCACCGTATTAAATCCGCCCTTGGCATTGAACACTTCGGAGAAGTTGATTTCGAAATCGAAGTTGACCTCATAGCCAAGACTCTTCTTGGACGACGCGAAACATTCACTGAGTTTGCGGTCTATTTCCCGCTTCAGTTCCGCCTTGCAATCATGATCGGTTTCCTCGAAGAAGCGCGCCTTCAACTTTTCAATTTCGTGCAGCCGTTGAGATTTGAAGGGGAAACCAATCAGCGAATTCCCGGCGACGATTTTGTAGTCGAGGTTCGGCAAGGGCTTAATCTGTTTCACATCTTCCTCGTCCACAACCAACGAGAGCCAGAGCCGTAGCTTGGCGATTTCCACGGCACTGGAGTCAATGTCCACGCCATAGAGACAGTTCTGAATGGCGTGGCGTTTGAAGTGATACGGGGTTCGCTCGCTCACATCGTTGAAATACGGGGTGAGCGCCGCGCGCGCACGAACAATCTCGGCCATCATGCCGACCGGAAACGCGCCGGAACCGACAGCAGGATCGCAAACAGTGATGACTTTGAGCGCGTCATCGAGGGGTCTGGCGTTTTGCTGAATGCTTTTCGGCATCTTGATCGCATATTGGGCTTCCACCGATTCGTAGTGGGAAATCTGCTCGCCCAAATGGACGAAGGTTTCGATGTCGGCACGCGGAACGAGTTCTTGGCGCACGGTTGTTTTCAGCGTGGTCTGCTCCGTTTCAGGAGCACCGAACAACCTCGCCTGTTTCGGTTTTTTCGGGGTCCATGATTCCTCGGCAATATTGACGGCAGTGTCCAGATAGTTGATCAGGCTTTCCTGGCACATATAGTGGACGATCTCGCGCGGGGTGTAGAACGCTCCAAGTCCTTTGCGACGATTTTCCTCAATCAGGTTTTCGAAGACTTTGCCGAGCATTTCGGGGTCAATGGCCACTTCCTTCTCAAGCGGTTCGGCTTCATTGACCGGAAAGTTGTAGCGGTCGAATACGTCGAGAACGC
>JBDRSI010000285.1:0-4165 GCA_043825055.1 Verrucomicrobiota bacterium | reverse complement strand
GCAGGAAATACAAGCGCATTTTCCGCCATAGGCGGATCTGCCCGTGGTACGAGAAGTTTATAAAGCATAGAGAATGAATAGCTTGCGGGATTGTCTGGTAATTAACGTCCCATATATTTTGCGGAAGGACCCATTTTTATTGCTTGTAATGGTCGGGTGCCATGGTATGTTATTTTCTGTTTGTAATATGCGAGCGGGGCTGTTTGTATGACAAAGAACGCCATTCAAGGCAAACCGATTATATTTTCAACTGATCAGAAGGCATGCGTGGTGCCGGAGCATCCGATCATCCCGTTCATTGAAGGCGACGGCACAGGGCCGGACATCTGGCGCGCCGCCGTGCGCGTGTTGGATGGCGCCGTCGCCAAAGCCTACGGTGGGCGGCGGCAGGTCTGCTGGCGGGAATTGCTGGCGGGTGAAAAAGCGTTCAAGCAGACCGGCAACTGGTTGCCGGATGAAACGGTCGCCGCCTTCAAGCAATATCTGGTCGGCATCAAGGGTCCGCTTACCACCCCGATTGGCGGCGGACATCGCAGTTTGAACGTTGCCTTGCGCCAACTGCTCGACCTTTACGTCTGCCTGCGGCCGGTGCACTGGTTCGAGGGCGTACCCAGCCCGGTCAAGGAGCCCGGCAAGGTGGACATGGTGGTGTTCCGCGAAAACACAGAAGACGTCTATGCCGGCTTGGAAGTGCGCTCCGGCAGTCCGCAAGCTAAAAAGCTCATTGCCTTTTTGGAAAATGAATTTGGCTGGAAAATCCGGCCGGATTCGGGTGTCGGCATCAAGCCGATCAGCGAGACCGGCAGTAAACGTCTGGTCCGGGCCGCCATTGAGTATGCCATCCGCAACAAGCGCCGCAGCGTGACGCTCGTGCACAAGGGCAATATCCAGAAATTTACGGAGGGCGCCTTCCTGGCCTGGGGCTACGAAGTGGCCAAAGAATATGGCGACCGCATCGTGGTCAAGGACACGATTGCCGATATCTTCTTTCAGCAGGCCTTGACCCGGCCGGAGGAATTTGACGTTATCGCCACCATGAATCTGAACGGTGACTATATTTCCGATGCCCTGGCGGCGCAAGTCGGTGGCATCGGCATTGCCCCGGGCGGTAACATTAACTTCCAGACCGGGCACGCCATTTTTGAGGCCACGCACGGCACGGCGCCCAAGTATGCCGGCCAGGACAAGGTCAACCCCGGCTCTGTAATCCTCTCCGGCGAGATGATGTTCCGCTACATAGGCTGGGCGGAAGCGGCCGATTTGATTATCCGCGGCCTCAGCGAGGCCATCCGGCGCCGGAAAGTGACCTACGATTTCCACCGGCTGATGGACAATGCGACTCTGTTGAAGTGCTCGGAATTTGCCGACGAGATCATAACCCACATGTAAAATCCGTGACCCGATGCAACAAATCACTGAGCTGACGTTTCTGGAGCAGTTGGCCAAGCGGTCCAAACTTCCGACACCAGACTACGTCGTCACGCCGTTGGACCGCAAAGCCCTGACGGCCCTGCTGAATCGATGGCAGAAAGCCGTGGTCAAGCCGGACATCCTGGCCGGCAGGAAAGGGAAAGCCGGCCTGGTCAAGGTCGTGGACGATCCCGCGCGCGCCCTGCAGGAAATCAACCGCCTGCTCAACACTGACATTGGCGGGAAAATGCCGCGCACGGTGTACCTGACGCGCTATATCCCCGCCGAGCTGGAAATCTACACGGCCATTACTTACAACTCCAGTTTTTTGGGACCGTCGCTGACCATCTCGCTGAAAGGCGGCATGGATATCGAAACCGTGGAAGACAAATACAAACGCACCATCCCGGTGGACGTCTACAAGGGACTGGACGCCTATCAGGCCAGCCAGGTCTTGTCGGACCTGCAATGCCCCCAAAAAATCGTCAGCGCGTTTTCCCGCTGTCTGGTGAATTTCTGGGATTTCTTTATTACCAGCGGCATGCGGATGTGTGAAATCAATCCGTGGCGGGTGACGCCCGCCGGGGAATGTTATGTCTGCGATTTCAAGGCCGTCCCGGACGAATCTAATTTCAAGGCCGGGAACATGGCGATCACGTTCCCGGAATATCCGGAAACCATTACGCCGTTCGAGGAGGAAATGAAGGAACTGGCCGCTTCCTCTTACCAAGGCCAATTGCATATATCCGACCTGCATGGCGACCTGATCCTGCCGATCCTATTTGGCGGCGGCGCCTCGACGATCATCACCGAAACGCTCTGCACCTGCGGCGGCAGTCCGATCTTTCTTTCCGATTTCGGCGGCAATCCGACCTACGAGCGCATGCGCCAGGCCGCGGCCGTGTGTTTTAAACATCATCTCAAGAAAGCGGCGTTACTGCTCATTTTGGGCGGGAAAGCCAATAACACGCTGATCGACGTGACCTTGCAGGCGGTTGGCGATGCCCTGACCCATTACGTGGAAGAGCACGGCCCCGTCTTTCTGCCGGTCGTGATCGGCCGCGGCGGGCCGCGCCTGGCCAAGGGCCTGATGATCATGAAGGAAATTATGGAGACCTTGAAACTGCCGCATGTCATCTTCGGTTACGATACACCGGTCACACTGGTGGCCGAATATGCCGCCCGCCTGGCCAAGGCGTTTGCGCCGATGAGGAAACCATGAAAGCCACACAACTCGCGGATTTATTGCGCAAAGACGACCGGGTGGCGGTGTCCAACATTACGGGGCGCGAGTCCAGCCTGGTCACCATTGTCTCGCAGCGCTACTGCGGCAACATTGTGGGCGGCTGGGCGCTCGGCAAAGGCGGACAGACGATCGAATACGAACCCGGCAAGACCATCCCGGTGTTTGCAACCTTCGATGAACTGCTCAAGAGCCTGCCGTGCAAACATTGCCCCAACAAGGTCATTGTCTATTCGCCGCCGGAAGCCGTTTACGGCGAAGTTAAGGAAGTAGTTTCCTTCGGCAAGAAACATATCGAAACGATTTTTATCATCACCGAGCATGTTGCCATCGAGGTAACCTCCAAGATTGCATCCCTGGCGCGCGAAGCCGGCATTGATGTGATCGGCTGTAATACCTTGGGGATGATCAACACCTATGATGGCGTTCGCGTGGGCGCCGTGGGCGGAGACAACCCCGAGGAAAGTTTTAAAAAGGGCAGTGCCGCCATTATATCCAACAGCGGCAACATGGTCACCACCATGGCCACGTACCTGATGTCGGCAGGCATCGGCACTTCGTTCGGCCTCTCCACGGGCAAAGACGCTCTGATCCTGACGCCCCTGAAGGATCTGCTGGCGCTGGCGCAAAAGGATCGTCACACCCGGATTATCGTGCTCTACATCGAGCCGGGCGGTCTTTACGAGAAAGAGGCCGTGGACATGCTGAAGCGGGGAAAAAATGCCAAGCCCGTAATTGTCTATGTGGCCGGAAAAATTCTGGAGACCCAGAACGTGTCACTCGGCCATGCCGGCGCCGTGGTGGAAGGCGCCTTTACCACTGCCTCGGCCAAAATGCAGTTGTTTGACGACTATTTTGGGATCGAAGCCTTTGATCCCCAGAAACGCTACGACCACACCCCGAAACTACGTCAGGCCCTGCGACGGGGCATCCGCATTCAGACCCTGCACACCCTGCCGCAGGCCGCCAGCCTGGTGTATCGCGTCTGCGAATGGGAGCGCGATTTCAGTCCGCGTGAAACCCTCCAGTTGAATCCTTGGTTTGTCAACCTCGGTGAACTGGGCAAAAAACTGCCCACGCCGCTCATTGTGGCGCCGGGCAAGATCATCGAACCCTACGCCACGCAATTTGCCTCTCTGGCGGAGAGCAAACTGGGCAAAATGGCAACCCAGCGGCCCATGCGTAACGCCAGCTACGCCTCCGGCAACGACGGCCAGACCACGACGCTTTACGGCTATTCGGTGGCCGATCTCATGCAACGCGGCAATTTTGCCGAATCTCTCATTCTGCAGTGGTTAGGCGAATTACCCCAGCATGCCTTCGAAGCCCGGCTGGTGGAAATGTGCTTGATCGCGTCGTTGAGCAACGGCCCTGGCACAATTTCCGCCCAGGCCGCCAAATTATCGGCTTCGGCCGGCAACGCCCCGCATACGGGCATGATTGCCGCGCTGGCCAGTGTGGGTAACGTGCATGGCGGCAACGGCCGGGAAGCGATTGAATACCTGCTGAAGG
>JBDRSI010000284.1:0-19081 GCA_043825055.1 Verrucomicrobiota bacterium | reverse complement strand
GTCTGGTGTCCGGCGTCTGTCGTCTGTCTTCCGCTCTACTCCGCCCGCACCATTCCTTCCGAGGGCGCGATCACACCGCGGTGGTTCAGGGCGTCCATGAACACCGTCATTGGCTGGAGACTGCGGACATGCCGTACGCCGCCTTCCTCGAAGGCGACCGGCAATTGTTCCAGGCGGTCCCAGCGCACAAAATTTTCCGCGTCGGTCTGAAGTATTGAAAAATACCCAATACCCGTGGCGGCCAGATTATGGAAGAAATGCGCGCCCTGGGAAAGATCAATGTATTTGCCTTGGGATGCCGTTTCAATAATGACCGCTGCACCGGCCACTTGCTGCCAGTTGACCGGAACGCCGAGCGTTGGTACGCGGGTGCCCCAGCGACCGGGGCCGATCAGGACGTAGCGCCGGCGCTCGTTCAGCAGCCCCTGGTTAAGCCGCCCGATAATTGCGGCCGCTTGGCGCGTCCGGGCAAAATCGAACCGATCCGGATGACAATAAATAATATCGAACACGTCTTCCACCAGGCCGTTGCCCATGATTTTGAGGGAAGCGCACAGGGCCTGGTCCAGGTGCTGGGCCTCGACCTTCAGCGCCAGGCGCTCCCGGGATGTGACCATCGGCCGGATTTGCAGGAGATAAAATTCCGGTTGCGTGCCGGGGAGTAAGTCCATATTGACCGCGAATTCGATTTCCACGTCGGAGCCGATACTGGCCTTGCCGATCTTGAGTAGATCGTTAAGAATGTCGCACAGGGGGAAGCTGTTGCGCTTGAGGATCGGCGCAAAGGTTACGACCCGCCGGCCCGCAACGCCGAGATCATCCACAAGGCAGTCATCTTCCTGTGAAATGACGCTGGCGATCGGGTGCAGGGTTTGATCCTGTTCCGCCCGATTGAGCCCGAACAGGCGCAGGTCGGATCCTTTGCCGAAGGCGAAGTTCAGTGGTTCGCCGCCCAAGCTCAGGGCATAAAACTGCTTCTGGGAAACCTGGAGCATCTCCTGGGTTGTGGCGGCCTGCGGCAGGATGGTGGGATAGCGGGGGCAGAACCGCAGGGTCTCGCCGCCTTCCACGACCATTTTGCCGAAGCCCAGGGCCACGGAGGCGACGCCATCCTCGGATTCCATGCGCGCGAATGGATAGTAATTGAACGACTGGGCGACTCCGGAAATAGCGGGATAAAACAGGTCGCCATAATGCCGGCCCACCAGTTCCTGGACGATGACCGCCATCTTCTCCTCTTCCGTGTTGAGCTTGAGCGTCTGGAAGTAGCGTTTGACGGACGTCTTAAAGATGGAGGCATAAACCAGTTTGATGGCCTGGCAGAGATGGTCCAGGCGGACCGCGGTATCCGGGTTGTGGTTGGGAAGCATGCAGGTCTGGTACAGGCCGGCAAACGGCTGGTTGGAGGAATCTTCCATGTGACTGGAGGAGCGCACGGCCAGCGGAACATGGACGCGCTCGATATAGGCACGCAGTTGTTGCATGAGGCCATCTGGCAAATGGGCTTCCAGAAAGCGCCTGCGCAACAGCGCGTCGCTTTGGCACTCTCCGGCGAAGGCCTCCAGTTCGTTGATGGTCATGAACTCGTCGAACGCATCGGTCGTAATGCAGAGCGTGTGGGGAAACTTGATCTCCATGCCGCCCAGGCGACTGTCAGGAAAATGCCGGGAAAACAGGTTGAACATGAAGGCCAGGCCGCGGGCCTTGCCGCCCAGACTGCCGTGCCCCGTCATCAAAAAGGCGTACTCAGGCTCAAAGTCGTCGGCGCGGAAATCCGCGATGATCCCCCGATGTTTTTCACGCCGTGCCAAGCGGATGGCCGTGCACATGAATTCGCGCAGATCGGTCAACGACTTAAAGTCCGGCGCCTGCAAGGGGCGGATAAGTTCTGCCAGGCCGGCCTCTCCCTGGGCCAACAACCAATGCGAAAACTGGTTGCGCCGGCTGTGAAATTCTAGGGACTCTTCCGGTATCGTGTGGAGGGCGTTTTCGAACGCGCGCAGGTTGCGGGCGCGCAGGATTTCGCGGCCGTGGCGGTCGCGGAAGACGAAGTCGCCGAATCCCAGATTGCCCATGCAAAAATCTTCCAGTTGCCGGACACAGCGCGGCGAATTTTTATCCACAAACTCGATTCCCAGCGAATGCGCCACAGTCGCCGCCGTCTCGTCCGCCGACATGAGCAGGATCGGCAGGCCGGGGATCGTGTCCAGCAGGCGGCGCAGAAAGGCCGTGCCGGTCTCCGGGCCTTTTTTGCCTTCCACGGCCACTTGGAGATCGGAAATCACGCCGTGCAGAAACGGCTTGTAGCGCTCCACAAGTGCTTCGGCTTCCGTGAAGGTCCGCGCCAGCACGACCTTGGGGCGCGTGCGCGTGTGCAGCTGGCGCTCGTTCTCGTCAATGCCGTAGGGCACCCGGGCGAATGCCTGCTTCATGAGCAGGGCATAGAGATTGGGGAGGAAGAAGGAATACTGCTTAATGGAATCCTCGATAACCAGGATCACGCCAATGCGGCAGATTTGGATGTCCCGGTCAATGTTAAGGGCATCTTCAACCAATTTGATGATCGAAAGCAAGACCTTGGCATTGCCCTGCCAGGAAAATACGTAGTCCACGCCGGTATAGGCGGTGATGGGCACAGCCGGAAGGCCGCCGAGGGCGAAAATCAACACGACCACCGGCAGACCCGGCACAGCGGTCTTCACGGCCTGGCCGAATTCGGAAATCGTCATGTCCGCCAGATTGGAGGACACCAGGACCAAATCATACTTTTCGCGTTGAAGTGTTTCCAGGGCTTCCTGGCCGGACATGACCGTGGTAATTTGCGGCACGTTCTGCAGGTGCAGGAGGGAATAGGCCCCATAAATGTCCTCGGTCAGACTGCCATCCCAGGACAGGCTGAACGCCTCGTACTGGGTTGATACCATCAGAATGGTTTTAACCCGGCGGGCCATCAGTGCGTGAAAGCGCCGGCTGTCCGGATGGCTGGACTGCGCCAGTTTTTGCTTTAGTTCTTCCAGTTGCATTATTCTCTGGTGTTCAGTGTTCGGTGTTCAGTCCTGTCGTCTGGTGTCTGTCGTCTGTCGTCGGATTCACGTCGTCTGATTTCCCCCTTGAACTCCACACCGGCACATGCTATTAAATTTCCGTGGCAATATAAATAACAAAAGAAAAGGAGCTTGTCATGGCGAATGTCTTGGAGAATGCAATCAGTCTGGTGGAGAAAACGGCCGATATTCTGAACTTCAATAAGCGCTTCCAAGGACAGGAAATCATGGAGCGCCTGCGCATTCCGGACAAGGTGATTATGTTCCGGGCCTCGGTCCAGCTCGACCGCGGCGGACTGAAGGTGTTTAACTGTTATCGCATCCAACATAGCGATGTGCTGGGCTGTTACAAGGGGGGCATCCGGTTCCATCCCGACGTGGACCTGGATGAAGTCAAAGCTCTGGCCCTGTGGATGTCCCTGAAAACTTCCCTGGTCGGCATTCCCTACGGCGGGGCCAAGGGCGGGATCACGGTGGATCCCAAAACCCTGTCGATCACGGAACTGGAGCGGTTAGTGCGCAAATATACCTCCCGACTGGTAAATGACATTGGGCCCAATATTGATATTCCCGCGCCCGACATGGGCACCAGCGCCCGGGAAATGGCTTGGATTTACGACGAATATCGCAAATATCGCGACGTCGCCCGCGGCGTGGTAACCGGCAAACCGATCGCTCTGGGCGGCTCATTGGGCCGCAAGGAAGCCACCGGCCGCGGCGTGGTCTGCACCATGCTGGAGGCGGTTAAGGACCTCGGCCTTAAAAACTACACCGTGGGCGTGCAAGGATTCGGCAACGTGGGCTCGCATGCGGCGTTAGACTGCTTTGAACGTGGCATCAAGGTGGTGGCCATTGTGGATATCACCGGCGGGGTTTGCAATCCCGAAGGACTCAACGTGCCCGAGATGGTTAAATACCGCGACCAGACCGGTGGAATCGAGGGCTTCCCCGGCGGGAAGCCGCTCGAGGAAATTGTTTCCTATCCCTGCGATGTGCTGTTGCCCTGTGCCAAGGAAAACATGATCACGGAAGAGAATGCGGCGAGCGTCAAGGCCAAGCTGATCGTCGAGGGCGCCAACGGGCCCACCACGCCGGAGGCCGACAAAATCCTGGAATCCCGCAAGGTCCTGGTGATGCCCGACATTCTGGCCAATGCCGGCGGCGTGATCGTGTCCTACTTCGAGTGGGTGCAAAACCGCGAAGGGTTTTATTGGGAGGAAGAGGACGTCAATACCCGGCTCTTCACCCGTTTGCGCAAAGCGTATGCGAACGTCAGGGAAATGGCCGGCGCTAAAAAAGTGTCATTCCGCCAGGCGGCCTATTGCATCGCCCTGGAAAAAATCGCCCAAGCCATGATTTCGCGCGGCGTGCAGTAACTAAGACAGACGACAGACAACGGAGGACAGACGACGGATCGGGAAGCACGTTGGGCGTGAAGCCTGCTGACCTCCGGTGTCCGGTATCCCGCGCGGCGCGGGAAAAATCCGGCGCTTGTCCCGCGTTCCGCGGGATCCGGTTTCTGGCCTCCGATCTCCGGTGTCTGATTTCTGGTGTCTGTCGCCTGCCCTCCGAAGCGCTCGGGCGTAGGAGGGTCTGTCGTCCCGCCTTCGCCAAGGCTTCTGCGGGCAGGCCGGTCTTCGGCATCATTTCTTCCGTTCCAGGCTGAGGTCGCACAGGGATGCTGAACCTTGAAAGCGGCCGCGGATTTGGACGTTAATTGCCTCGGCGCGGGCGGGAATCTCGAACGTCTGCTTGACCAGCGACCATCCATCGGTCCGGACGCGGGTGGGTTCTTTAACCACGAACCGGTCCACCACTTCGGTGCGCCCCGAAGGCTCGGGTCCGGTTTCGATGCGCCGCACGAGGGAGACGACGACGGCGAGGGATCCCTTGAAATCGGAACTCTTCCAGACGCGGCCTTGCAGGGTGAATTTCATGTCCGGCGCCACGGAAATCAAGGGTGAGGCGATCCATAGCTCATGTGGCCGGCTGGACTGCAGGCGCCATCCGGGCCGTCCGTCCGGAAGTTGGCCCCAGGCCGCCTGCTGACGGTAGCGATTGCCCAAGTGAATGTGCCAGCCTGGGACCGGCTGATCGGCGGGCACGACTGTTTCCGGGAAAACCAGCAAATTATTGTCGGGCGCTGAATTCGGGGTGCGGGCGGGCAGAGGCGCACCAACGAGATCCGCTTCGCGGTGCGCATAACGCCAGCCCAGCACGCCGGCGGCGGCCAGGAGCACCGCCAGGAATGTCAACGCTCCCGCGGCCAGCAGTTGCCAGTGCCGCACCCGCCGACGCAGTGCGTCAACATGCTGAACCTCGATGGTATTTTTAACCGCTTGCTCCGGACGGTCGGGCGGGTGGAACGGGATCAGTTCCCGCAGGGGCGGTCGGTCCTTCCGCGGATCGGACTCGAGCAGGGCGGTGGCCTCGGCCGGGAGTCCCGCACCATCCAGCGCGGCACGGTAAGCGTCGAGATCAAAAGGAATGCGGCGCCAATACACCGAACCCTCCGTGGTGTCGTAAACGCAATAACTGGCACGCGGATCGCCATCGCGGGAATAACCGACGGACCCTGTGTTGACCAGGTAACGCTTGCCGGGTTCGAGCATAAAATCCTGCGGGATCAACGCATGGGGCGTGAGACTGGCGCCGATGACATAAAGACAGGGCTGGTGAGTGTGCCCGATGAACAGCAGGGGCTCCGGCACGGCCTGCCAGCTTGGCTCGGTTTCTGCGGGATCAAAGACATAGTGAAAGTATTCGGGATTGCCGAATTCGCCGTGCGCGCATCGGAAACTCGGGCCGGCAAGCGTCAGTGGCCAAGTGTTCAACTCTTGAATCGCGCGGGGCCCCAGGTGGTCTGCCGTCCAGCCTATCAGGACGCGGGCCGTATCGCTGAACAGCTCTGGGTCCATCTTGCCGCAAATGGCTGCGTCGTGGTTGCCGAGCACGAAATAGTCCACCGAGGTATAGAGCGCTTCCAGAACCTCGGCCGGGTTCGGGCCGTAGCCGATGGCGTCGCCCAGGCTCACCACCCGGTCGACAGCCATACTGCGGATATCCAGCCAGACCGCATTCCAGGCCTGCAGATTGGCATGGATATCAGAGACGACGGCAATGCGCATAATTCCCGATTCCCGCATTTATTCGATCAGAACGAGTTTGTGTGATTGGAGTGTAGGAAGTTCGTTCCCCTTGCACAAGACCGGAAGTACAAAGCGCGTGAGATGCCTGCCATCGATTAAGCCGGCTGCGAGATCGATACCTGCGGTGCCCAGGAAAGCCTTGCCGACATGAAATACGGCGATTCCATTCAGTGGGGCGTCTGCCTTGCACGGTTTTTCAATACAGGGAGTTTATCAGCGGAACGCGCCTTTGATGAGCGACCCCCATGGGGGTTCGACTTTGCCACGCGGGGGGGCACGCCAAAGTAGCGTTTGAAGTCACGCGATAACTCGTGCACGCGCGAATACCCCAGATATTCGGCCACTTGGGACACGTTGAGGTCCGAGCACATGAGTAGCGCCCGGGACTCTTCCATGCGGATGGCCCGCACGCGCTGCAGAGGACTCAGACCCGTTGCCCGCCGACACAACCGCACCACGGAGGCCGTACTGCGGCCGGCCAGAGCACTCAGCCCGTGGAGCGTGGGCCGGAACAATTTCTGCTCGCGGAGCTGCGACTCGATTGCCCACCAAGGTGCGTGGCTTTGCCCCGCCTGCGGCACGTGGACCCTGAGCGAATTGATTTGATACAGGATGTCAAGCAGCGCTGCGTGCATGCCCAGGGCGCGTTGTTTGCCTTCCGTTACCAGCGACGCTTTCTGTAACTTGTAAAAACTCCGTCGGATGGCCGCCGTCGAGCGGATCACGCGCATGTCCAGGGGCGGCGGTTCGATCTGCGGCGCCAGGAACCCGATCGAAAATAAAACCACCTCCGCGTCATTGTCGACCCATTCGATGTCTTCCGGACCGTGGTAGCAGGTCACGTGTCCTTTCCTGATGTCGTACGCGCGGCCGTCCGTGACCAGCCGGTAGGATCCGGACACGACCAGTTGCACGACATGTCCCGGCAGCGAACGGCCGTGCCAGTGAAAATGGGGTTTGCGAACAAAGCGCCAGAAACCAGTGATGGTTTCCACCGGACACGGTGTCAAGGATACCGGCGGGTCATACCGTGTGACGACTGCATCCATGCGGCAATGTTAACAGAACGCGCCCTCGGGAGTCAAGCGGCGAGTGATCCGAATTGCGACAAAAAAGACGCTGCCTGCTAAATACTTTTCCGCCCAGACTGAGGCATAATGTCAGCTACAAAACAAAACTATAATTATTTGAAGGGATTAACCATTGAACCATGAAGCGCTGCGTAGTTACGAAAATACAGGAAGGAGTCGTGTCATGAGTTTGAACATTGGGATCATCGGGCTGGGGTTCATGGGCAAGATGCATTTCGATACCTATGCCAAAGTAAAGGGCGCCAAGGTGACGGCCATTGCCGACGTGGATGTCCGCAAGCGCTCCGGTGATTGGTCGGGCATTGGCGGTAACATTGGCGGCGCGACTCAGCGCCAGAACCTGCGCGGCATTCATCTTTATGAAAACGCCGCCGACCTGCTGAAGGACCCGGCGGTGGACATCGTGGATATCACCCTGCCGACCTATCTCCATGCCCGCTGGACCATCCGCGCGCTGAAGTCCGGCCATCACGTTATCTGTGAAAAGCCGATGGCCTTGAAATCAGCCGAGGCCATCGCCATGATTGCGGCCGCCCGCGCGGCCCGCCGCCGGCTGTTTATTGCCCAGTGCATTCGATTCTGGCCGGCTTATGCCAAAGCCCGCGAGCTGGTGCTCGGTAAAAAATTTGGCAAAGTAGTCAGTGCCGTTTTTACCCGTGTGAGCCCGCGGCCCACCTGGAGCTGGCAGGGCTGGCTGGGAGACCCGCACCGGAGCGGCGCCGATGCCTTGGACCTGCATATCCACGATGCCGATTTTGTGCTCTATATGCTTGGCCAGCCGCGCTCGGTCCTGAGTCGCGCCGTGAAAAACGAAACGAACGGCCTGGACCACATCACAACCTTTTATAGCTATGCGCCGGGCACGCTGATCCAAGCCGAAGGCGCCTGGGAATATCACGCCGGTTTTCCCTTCTCCATGACGTTCCGGATCGCCTTGGAAAAGGCGACCCTGAATTTCGACGCTCAGGGACTTCGGCTCTGCCCGGCCAAAGGCCAGGCCAAGCCGGTGGCGGTTGCGGAGGGCGACGGTTATTTCCATGAGCTGAAGCATTTCTTGGATTGCATCCGCCGGAACTGCGCGTCGCCGGTTGTGCCGCCGGAATCGGCCCTGCGTAGCGTTCAACTCATCGAGGCCGAAGTCAAATCGGTCCGCTCGGGGAAGATCGTGCGATTCAAATGATGGCATAGGCCGCCAAAGGCGGCAGCAAAGAAAATCATGGATTCCCGATCAAGTCGGGAATGACAAGCACGCGCACCCGTTCTGTCATTCCCGTGAAAACGGGAATCCAGGATATGTGTTATACTGAAATTCCTATACATCAAACCGTGAACGGCTACAAAGGAATAATATATGAACAACCTCCTGCAAATGAATTATTGGACCCTGGGCGGATTCGAGGGTAAGAAGCCCGTGGCCCAGGCGCTGGAAGAAGCGGCGGCCATGGGCCTTGGCGGTATCGAGTTGACCTTCGGGGAGGGCGAGTTCCCGCGTGGTATCACCGAAGCGCAATGCCGCGCAATCCGCGAAAAGGCCGCCCACCTGAATATGCGGATTGCAACGCTGGCCACGGGGTATTACTGGGATCATCCGCTCTCGTCGCCGGATGCCGCCGCCCGGCGCGAGGCGATTGAGTTCACTAAAGAATATCTGCGTGTTGCCGCCTGGGTTGGCGCCAAGATCGTGCTGGTCCTGCCGGGCGCCGTGGCGGTGCCCTGGGACCCGTCCAAACCGGTTGTGCCCTATGCGGTGGCCTGGAAAAACGCGACGGCGTCACTCCAGGTTTGTCTCAAGGAAGCTGAAAAGCAGAAGGTAACCATGGCTCTGGAAAATGTGTGGGGCTGGTTCCTGACCGATCCCATGGCCATGAAGCTGTTTGTGGACCAATTCAAGAGTCGGCGGCTGGGCGTTTATTTCGATGTCGGCAATTGCCTGATTAACGGCTACCCCGAACACTGGATTGAGATCCTGGGGCGGCGCATTGCCGCCGTGCATTTTAAAAACTTTGCGCGCTTGGATTGCGGCGGCGGGATCCACGGGTTTGGCGACGACTTGCTCAAGGGCGACGTCAACTGGAAGGCCGTGCTGGCCGCGCTGGCCAAGATCAAATACAAGGGCCCCATCACGGCCGAAATGGTTCCATTCAGCCGCCTGCCGAATATGGTTCTGCCGGATATGGCCCTTGCGCGCGATACGGCTGCCAAGCTGAAACAGATTGTGGCCATGGCCTGATTAGGTGCCACCTGATTAGGTGTTGGCGCGTGCGGCAATTATCGTGAAATACCATCTGGCGTTTTTTTTTACCCATCACACGTATTCCACCGTCGCCGGGGGCTTTGGGGTCAGGTCGTAGAGGCAGCGGTTGACGCCGGGGATGTCCGTGATGCGCCGACAAATATTTTCCATTTTTTCCCACGGCAGGTGGGTGACGGTGGCGGTGCGGGCGTCGGTGCTCTCGATACAGCGCACGACGATGATTTTGCCGAACTCGCGCTTGTTGTTGCGGATGCCGGTGGCGTAATCGTTCAAGAGTACCGCCAGGTACTGGAAGGCGCCGCAGTCGGCTAATTCCTCCTCGACGACGGCCGTGGCGCGGCGCACAAGATCCAGTTTTTCCTCGGTCACATCGCCGACGATCCGCGCGGCCAGCGCGGGGCCGGGGAACGGCATGCGGCGGGCGATTTCGGGCGGCAGGCCGAGCTCGGCGGCTACGGCCCGGACTCCGTCTTTGCGCAGAGTCTTCAGCGGCTCGAGCACCGCGTAGCCGTAGGCTTCTTCCGGCTTAATGCCTATTTGGGAGAGAATATTGTGCTGGCGCTTGATCCCGGCCACGGTTTCCTCGATGTCGGTCAAAATGGTGCCGTGCATCAGGAAATGCGCCTTTGTCTCGCGCACGAGGCGCACAAACACTTTGGCGTAGAAGGTATCCGTAATGGCCTGCCGCTTTTTCTCGGGATCGCTAATGCCCTTTAAGGCCGCCAGAAATTCCTGGCGCGCATCCACATTCTGCACGGGAATGCCCAAATCGGCGAACAGTTGCACAATGCGCTGAGGCTCGCCCGCGCGCATCAGGGCGTTGTCCACAAAAAATGTTTTCATCTGCGCACCCAGCGCCCGATGGCCCAGGAGCGTTACCACCGAACTATCCACGCCGCCGCTCAGCGCGTTAATGGCAATGCCCTTGCCGACCGTCTTGCGGATCTCCGCGATCTGCTCGTTGATGAATGCTTTGGAATCCATGGTGCCCGCTCCTTTGTTTGGTTGTTCGTGCTTTCCAAAGGCATGAGTATGCCAGAATGCCGGGAAAAGGAAATAATTCTCTATAGCAATCTTTCTTTTCGCAGACAAAACCATTGGCCCGCTAAACACACGAAAGAACCGGCAATTCGCATTATGGCCGCGCCCGGCCATCAGAGTCCTGGTGATCTGTCATTCTGAGCGAAGCGTAGCAGAGTCGAAGAATCTCCAGTCAAATGTGTTAAGCACAAGCGGAGATCCCTCGACTTCGCTCGGGATGACATTTTCGCTGACGGCGGAATGCCATGATGATAATTTCCACGAAAAAACGCGATGCCATTGACGCCCAGCCTGGTCGCCACTATACTGCTCGCACTGAATATGACCCTTTCCGTTTCCATTCCTGCTGGTCAGGCCGAATGTCTGGGCGAGCTGGTTTGCGCCGACTGCGCCAAGCCGTTAGCCGACCAGGATATCAGCGCGGCGCTCCGGAATCCGCTCTGGCCGGATAATAGGGACCAGACCGTGTTTGATCGAATTCATCCCGGCGAAACGGTTTGCCTGGTGATCTCCGACCAGACGCGCAAGACGGCAGTGGACCGCATTCTGCCGGTGCTGCTGCGCGGCTTGCAGGAACGGGGTTGCCGCACAGCCGATTTTTTTATCATAGTGGCTTCCGGCATTCATCGCCCTCCGACGGCGGAGGAAATTCGGCGCATCCTCGGTGCGCAAATGGCCCGGATATTTAAAAACCGGATTTTTATCCATAATCCTGATGACGTGGCCAACCTGATATCCATCGGCAAAACCCGGCGCGGTCATGAGGTGTGTCTTAACCGGCGCGCGGTGGAAGCTTCCCGCCTTGTTCTGCTTGGCGCGGCGACTTATCATTACCACGCCGGGTTTGGCGGTGGACGCAAGTCGCTCATCCCCGGCCTGGCCGGGCGCGCCACGATTGCCTATAACCACAGCCTGACGCTCGATCCGGAGCAGGATCGCATCCGAACCGGGGTCGAAATCGGCCGGTTAGACGACAATCCCGTGTCGGCAGAGATGTTGGAAGGCGCGCGTCTGCATCCTCCGGATTTCATCGTCAACACGGTGCTCGCACCGGATGGGCAATTGGCCGGGGTCTTTGCGGGCGATCTTGACCTGGCTCATCGCGCCGCTTGCGGATTGGTGGAGCGAATTGATCGGGTTGCCCTTGACCGGAAAGCGGATTTTGTTGTGGCCGATGCCGGTGGCGCCGGCAACTGGATTCAGGCCCATAAGGCCTTGTTCAATGCCGCGCGGGCGGTTCAGGAAACCGGGCGCATCATTCTGCTCGCGCCGTGTCCGGAAGGACTCGGTAATGAGCGTTTCCGATACTGGGTCACGCGGCCTACGCTGGCCGAAATTTACCGGGGCTTGCGGCAAAGCCCCGAAGTCAACGGTCAGACGGCCTTATCCACGCGGTTGCGTGGTGCGCGCGCGATACTGGTCACACAGTTGAGTGCGCGGGATGTGGCTGACTTGAGGATCGCGACGGCGCCGGACCAGGGGACGGCCGTCCGCCTGACGCTCGACGAATTGGCGCGGGCGGGCATAAAGCGGCCGACATATTATCTAATGCCGGAAGCGATGGCGGTAGTGCCGTTTGTTGGAAAGGTAGCCAGGAGTCAGAAGTCAGGCGACAGAATGAAATAAAATTCCAAATACCAAATTCCAAGGAAATAAAGCCAGAAAAGCCAAATACCAAGCAACTCGGATGTCCCCGTTTGATTTTATTGGTTTCTTTGGGATTTGAGTATTCCTTGGAATTTGGATTTTGGAATTTATCCGGTCATGTTGTATTACATTATACGCCGAATTCTCCAGATGATCCCGACCGTCTTCGGGGTCATCGTGATCACCTTTATCCTGTTCAATATCGTGGGCGGCAGTCCGGCCGCCATGACGTTAGGTAAAAATGTTTCGCCCAAGGCGCTGGAGGAATTTGACGAACAGCGCGGCTTCAACAAGCCGCTGTTGATCGGCCGCTGGAGTGCTACGCGGGCCTACGAGGATACGACCTTTGCCCGCAACGCCGGGCCCTGGCGACAGGTTGAGGGCATTACCTACACGGCGCCCCAGCGTCGGGAACCCGGTCTTATCACGCTGGCGCCAGGCAAAGATTATGCCCTGCCGCTGGCCTTCAAGCTGAAGCCGCAAGCAACTTATCAGTGGGTTTTGAAATATCGCCTGCTCTCGGGCACGGCATCGTTCAAGACCGTGCATAGTTATCAACCCGATGAAGTAATGGTAGCAAAATCGGTGTTGGCGTCCGTCGGCGGCTTAGAGCGCCAAATCCGATTTCTGACTACGAACAGCGCTTGGCAAACGGTCAAAATTCCGTTCACTGCCGGGATGAATCCGGCGACCCTTAAAATGACGGTGCATACCGAGGGCGGAGCGCTGGAAATCTGCGCGCTCAAGCTACGGAGGCAAAACGCAAATTGGTTCGATACCCAATTCGTGTTTTACCTTTCGCAGATTGCGCGGCTTGACTTTGGTAAATCCAATTTTACCAATCAGCGCGTATCGCAGATGCTGAAGGACGGCATCGGTCCCTCGCTATGCCTGACCGTGCCGATTTTCCTTGTCGGACTGGTCGTGGCGGTCAGTATCGCCCTGCTGTGCGCATTCTTCCGGAACACTCTCGTGGACCGTTTGATTGTGGTGATCGCGGTGGTGCTGATGAGTGTGAATTACCTCGTCTGGATTATCTTCGGACAATATGTGCTGGGCTACCGCTGGGGGTGGTTCCCCTTGTGGGGGTTCGAATCGTGGACTTTTCTGCTCCTGCCGGTGTTGATCGGCGTGGTTAGCGGCTTGGGTGAGAATGTCCGGTTTTACCGCACTATTATGCTGGATGAGATGTACCGGGATTATGTGCGCACGGCCTTTGCCAAGGGCGTGAGCCGGCCGGGGGTCCTGTTTAAACACGTTTTGAAAAACGGCATGATCCCGATTTTGACCAACGTGGTAATTGCCATTCCCTTCCTTTATACCGGAAGCCTGCTGTTGGAAGGCTTCTTCGGCATTCCCGGACTGGGTAATATAGGTATTAACGCCGTTAATTATTCCGACGTGGATGTCATCCGTGCCATCGTGTTGATCGGCTCGATCCTGTATGTGGTTGCGAACCTGATGACCGATCTCTGTTACGCGTTCTTTGACCCGCGGGTAAAAATAGGATGAATCACTCAATCACTAAATCAAGTTCCCTCTGGGGGGATGCGTGGCGGCAATTGCGCCACGACCGGATTGCCGTGGCATCCTTCTGGATCATTGTTGTCTACCTGGCGATGGCGCTCTATGGCGAGGGTGTGTTCTGGTATTTCCATTGGAAGGACATGGCGCCGCCTTACCAGCAGACCAATTTGCGGGAGGAATATCTCCCGCCAAGCGTATTCCGGCATCCGTTTGCGATGATCCCTCGCGCCGATCCTGGCGAGGTCGGTTCCCCAGCGGTTGATCATCGCGGCCAACCGACGGCGAGAAGTGTTGTTGCGCGTTTCCGCACCGGCTTGCGCACGCTGGCCCATCATCCGCTCGGTACGGACAACCTGGGGCGTGATGTGTTTCAGCGTACGATCCAGGGTGCGCGGATCGCTTTCCAGGTCGGGATTATTACCGCCTGCATTGCCATTCCCATCGGCGTCATCCTGGGATGCCTGGCCGGCTATTTCGGGGGCAAAACGGATGACTTCATCGTCTGGCTATATTCCACCTTCTCGTCCATCCCCGGTCTGCTCTTTATCCTGGCCATTGCCATGGTGGTTGGCAAGGGCCTGGTGGGCGTGTACCTGGGCATTGGCCTGACGACCTGGGTCAACTTGTGCCGGTTGATCCGGGGCGAGGTGATGAAACATAAGACGCGTCCTTACGTGCAGGCGGCCCATGCGCTTGGGCTGGGGCCTTTCAGGATCATGTTCCGGCATATCCTGCCCAATGTGTTTCACATCGTCATCATAACCTTTTCCCTGCGGTTCCCTGCGGCCATTTCCACGGAAGTATTCATGAGCTTTCTGGGGATCGGCGTGCAGGGCGAGCCCTCCTGGGGGATCATGATCAGCAACGCGCGCTTGCGCCTGTGGCAGGGCGTGTGGTGGGAAATGACCTTTGTGACCGCGGCGATTTTTTTCATTGTGCTGGCGTTTAACCTGCTGGGCGACGCGTTACGGGATGCCCTCGACCCGCGATTGAGAACCAGTGAACGCTGAGGACAGACGACAGACCCTCCTTCGCCCGAGCGCTCCGGAGGGCAAGCGACAGATGACGGACGGCAGACTACGGGGGACTGCGCCGGGCGTGGCAGAATTGCGCCTCCCCGGGGATATGCCAGGTTTCGGGATAATCGCGGCATTTCCGGGGTTTAACACTCTGGATGCGGCACAGGTTGTCATGCAGGAAGATGCAGGCGCCATCGGCCGCTTCGGCCAGAACGAGCCCGGAGCGGTTAGCGCGCAGGCGAGTATAGGAGGCGGTGAAGTCGTGGATCGTCAGGTGCAGGAACTGGGCGATTGATTCGGTTTCATAATCCCGTAGGCGCACGTCGCCCGGCTGGCGGCAACAGGCGCCGCACCGGACGCAGGCGCTGGGTACGGTGAGATGGTTGGTCATGGGTCTTGATGATATGAGGTTTTGGTAAATTTTCAATGAATTCTATTCGTGCAGTTTTATTTGATTTTGACGGCACACTGACATTGCCGGGCAGCATTGACTTTGCCGGGATCAAAAAGGCGATCGGGTGCCCGGGCGATGTGCCCATTCTGGAGTTCATTGAGGGCCTGCCGTCTGCGGCAGACCAGCGCCAGGCGTGGCGGGTCCTGGAGCAGTTTGAAGAGGCCGCCGCCCGGTGCTCCCGGCCGAACGAAGGCGCTGAGGAGCTTGTCCGGTTCCTGAAACGGTGCCATATCCGGCGGGGTATTCTCACGCGTAACCGACGCGCTTCGGTGGAAACGGCGCTCAAGAACTTCACCCATGTGCGTCTGGCGGATTTTAACGTCATCATTACCCGCGACCATGTTCAACGGTCCAAGCCCGATCCCGAAGGGGTCCTGTTGGCCGTCCGCCGCCTGCGCGTGCCGGCCGCGACCCTGCTGATGGTGGGTGATTACCGGTATGACATTGAGGCCGGCCAGCGCGCCGGGGCTCCCACGGTTTTCCTGGAAAGTCATCTCACCACGCGGCGCCCAGAGCCGCCCGCCGATTTTACGGTTTGTACGTTGAATGAAGTTGCCGGCATTATTGATAAATTGAATATTGGCCGCAAAAAAGCGCATAAGGATCAGCAATAACACATGGAAGATTATTTGCTCGATGTTGACCAACTCAGCGTCTTCTTCCGGACGCGGACGGAACCGGTCCGGGCGGTGAACGGCGTATCATTCAGCGTGGCGCCGGGCGAAACCGTTGCGTTGGTGGGCGAGAGCGGCTGTGGCAAAAGTGTCACCGCGCTGGCCCTGACCCGGTTGGTGGCCGAGCCCGGTTACGTGGCCGGCGGCAGTATCCGGTTTGCCGGCCGCGATGTACTGGCCATGGACTCGGCCCGGTTGCGCCAGATGCGCGGCGCGGAAATCGCCTATATTTTCCAGGAGCCGGCCACTTCCCTCAATCCCGTCTTCCGTGTCGGCTGGCAAATTGCCGAGGCGCTCCATCTGCACCGAGCGGACGTTGCCGTTCGGGAGGAAGTCATTAATCTGCTGAACCGCGTCGGCTTGTCTGATCCCGAACGTCAGTTGAGCGCGTATCCCCACGAACTTAGCGGCGGTATGCAACAGCGTGTTATGATCGCCATGGCCCTGGCCTGTCGTCCCCGCTTGCTGGTGGCCGATGAGCCCACCACCGCCCTGGATGTCACGATCCAGGCGCAAATTCTCGACCTGTTGGTCCGTTTACAGGGGGAACTGGGCATGGCCATGTTGCTGATTACCCATAACCTGAGCCTCGTGGCCGATGTGGCGCGGCGGGTCAATGTCATGTATGCCGGACGCATCGTGGAGCGGGGGCCGGTAGAAAAAATTCTTAGTCAGCCCACCCATCCTTACACGCGCGGACTCATGGCCGCCGTGCCGCGCTTAAGCGGCGGCAAAACTCGCATGGCCGGGATTCCCGGCGCCGTGCCCAATCCGGCGCGACTGCCCGCAGGGTGTCCTTTCCATCCGCGCTGTCCGAAGGCCCAGCCGTTGTGCGGTCAGGCGGATCCGATTGAAACAATCATAACAGAGGATCATCGGGTGCGATGTCACTTTTGGAAATAAATAATCTGCATGTTCGGTTCAGTGCCGGGCACGGGCACGAGGTGCGCGCGGTCAATGGCGTCTCATTAACCGTCGAACGCGGTGAAAGCGTTGGCCTTGTGGGCGAGAGCGGGTGCGGTAAGAGCACTCTGGGCAACGCCATCCTGCGATTAGTGAGGGTGCATGCCGGGGCCATTCGGTTTGAAGATAAAAATGTGCTGACGCTCGCTCGCCGGGACCTTTTTCACTACCGGCGCCGGTCGCAAATGATTTTCCAGGATCCGTACGGATCGCTCAATCCGCGCCTGTCGGTCGGCGTGGCCATTGAGGAATGCCTGGCCGTGCACCGACTGGGCAACCGCGCGGAACGCAAGTTGCGTGTGCGGGACCTGTTACAGACTGTCGGGCTCGATCCTGATTATGCCGCTCGTTACCCCCACGAGTTCAGCGGCGGCCAGCGTCAGCGCGTCGGCATTGCCCGCGCGCTGGCGCTGAATCCGGTCTTTGTCGTTGCCGATGAGCCGGTTTCGGCGCTGGATGTTTCCGTGCAGGTGCAAATCCTGAACTTGATGAAGGACCTCCAGCAGGCGCGGGGCCTGGCGTATCTGTTCGTTGCCCATGACCTGGCCGTTGTGCGCTATATGTGCGACCGAATACTGGTCATGTATGCCGGAGCGATTGTCGAAGCGGCGGGGGTGGACGCGCTGTTTGCGTGCCCCGCGCATCCCTACACGCAGGCCCTGCTGAGCGCCGTGCCGGACGTGGAAAAAGGATTGCGCGCGCGTGCCGCGGGTGCGCGCCGCGAAATCGTAAAAGGCGAAGTGCCGACGGTCACCTCTGCGGTGGCCGGCTGTCCCTTCCATCCCCGCTGTCCCCATGCCGAACCACTTTGCCGCCAGCAGATGCCGCCCGAGCGTGAAGTCGGTCCGGGCCATATGAGCCGCTGTCATTTTGAGCATTGGGGTCACCCATGAGAACTTTACACGCGAGATAGATGATGCGATAGTGTTGGGCATGCCGCCAGATGGCAAGGTGCGTGTGTTATTGGAGAACGATCAGCGCCTACGCCGGCTGGTGGAGCGAGCCGAAGACTCGCTTTGAATATGCTCAAGTTTTAGGGGAGAAGGTCAAAGGAGCCATCGTATGACAGCGGATATAGTCTTCAACGCATTAAATTTTTTTCCACCGCTGCACTGGCGGGAAACATGGTCTATCTCCGAGCCGGATTATTGCGCCGGGGATGTCTTTTTCCTGAAAGACGAATTTATCCGTA
This sequence comes from Verrucomicrobiota bacterium, assembly GCA_043825055.1. Classification (GTDB taxonomy): domain Bacteria; phylum Verrucomicrobiota; class Kiritimatiellia; order JAAZAB01; family JAAZAB01; genus VSJD01. The sequence continues at coordinate 1,026 of JBDRSI010000284.1, read as the reverse complement.
ATGCCTGCACGGCGTTGAAAATGGATTCTCCGCTATGCGAGGTGTTTCACAAGGCCTTGCCGCTGATTGCCAACAATCCCGTGCTGGAGCGTCTGGCCTGGCATTGTCATAAACTTCTTTTTACTCATTATCGCGAACCGGAGTTTTATTCATGGCCGATGCTGCCGGCGGAGCTCGGTCCCGCGGCGGATATGTTCTACGCTGTGACCATCGTTTCCGGACTGACGCAGGTTCAGGCTATCCACCGGCAAAAGCAAATTTCGGAAAAAATCACAAAAGAGTGCCTTGCGAACCTGACGCTTCACATGAATGATCACCGAAAAAAAACCGGCAACTGGGGTCTAACCAATATAACATGGATGATCCGCCACTTTACCGGACGGTTGTACCGGCTGGGGCGACTGCAGTTTTTTTTCGATACGTTCCGGCAGGATTTCCGAGTCTTTCGCAATATTCACGACCGGCGAGTCCTCCTGCTCGCCGAGCCGGGAATTGCTTTCCGCGAGGACGGTCAATATGACGGCGTCAACGGTATTTACGATCCTCGGGTTTTTACCTCAACACTGGATTTTAAGGTGATGCCGATTCGCGGCAATCCGGTTACTCCGGACGGCCGCGTCCTGCGGCAGACCGTGCAACTCTCCTTTGCCGATTGGATTCAGGTCCTGGCCCCCGGCGACCCGACCCTGAGTCTTCATATTCCGGCCGGCGGCAAAATGGATCATGGGCAGTGCGGCGAATCCATGCGGGAAGCCTCTGAATTTTTCCCGAAGCATTTTCCCGAACGACCTTACCGCGCATATACCTGTGACTCATGGCTTCTCGATCCCCACTTCGAAAAATATTTGCCTCCGGACGCCAATATCGTCCGTTTTCAACGGGAGTTTTATCTCCATCCGGTCAGAGGTCAAAACGCGGGTGTGGTTGGCTCCGCTTTTGGAGTCCCCGTCATCAACCCGCAGACAGCGCCTCGAGACACGGCTTTGCGCCGGGCCGTGCTGCAGTATTTGGAGGGCGGCGGTCTTT
>JBDRSI010000283.1:0-8306 GCA_043825055.1 Verrucomicrobiota bacterium | reverse complement strand
CCCTCCATCATTAGCGTTTATTAGCGTCCATTAGCGGTTGATTTCTTTGGGTTGCCACGCCGCTTGCGGAGCGCAAGCGTAGTGACGCGGCGGGCATAGCCCGCATTGGGAATGACACACTGAAAAGGAAGATATCATGATGAAATTTATGGAAATACTGAAGAACGGACGCGTTCAACGGGCAGCGGTCATCGTCCTCATTGTTTTGGCGTTTGCCGCCGGCGCGCTCTGGCGCGGCGGTCGGGCGGGCAAAGCGCATCAGCAAACAACTACAGAGAGCGTGACGGAAGCCAAGCAGGCCCAAATCTGGACCTGCTCCATGCACCCCCAGTTCAAATTACCAAAGCCCGGCCAGTGCCCGATCTGTGGCATGGACCTGATCCCCCTGGACATGGGCAAGGACGACATGGGGTCGGGCCTGCGGGAACTATCCGTCAGCAAGAATGCCGCGGCACTCATGGAGATTCAAACGGCGCCGGTGCAAAGGAAATTCGTGTCGGCCGAAGTACGCATGGTAGGCAAGGTTGATTATGATGAAACGCGTGTTTCGTATATCACAGCCTGGGTGCCAGGACGACTTGACCGGTTATATGTGGACTATACGGGAGTGCCGGTCAAGAAGGGCGACCACATGGTCTACCTCTACAGCCCCGAGTTGCTCGGCGCGCAGGAAGAACTTCTTCAAGCCGTCAAGGCGGCAAAACAACTCCAAAATAGCGACGGCTCCACTGCGCGCGCGCCGGCGAACGCCACAGTTGAAGCCGTGCGCGAGAAACTGCGGTTATGGGGCCTGACCAAAGATCAGATTGCCGAAATCGAGACGCGCGGCAAACCCAGCGACCATATAACGATCAACTCGCCGGTCGGCGGCATCGTCATTCACAAAAATGCCAAGGAGGGAATGTATGTGCAGACGGGCAGTCGGATATACACCATCGCCGATCTTTCAGGCGTCTGGGTGCTGTTGGATGCCTACGAATCCGATCTGGTGTGGCTGCGCTACGGGCAAACCGTAGAGTTCACGGCGGAATCCTATCCGGGAGAAGTATTCAAAGGCACGATTGCGTTTATTGATCCGGTCCTGAATCAGGCTACGCGCACGGTGAACGTCCGGGTCAATGTGGCGAACCCGGAATTGAAGCTCAAGCCCGGAATGTTCTTGCGGGCCATCGCGCGGGCCAATGTGGCGTCCGGCGGAAAAGTCATGAATCCGGACCTGGCCGGCAAGTGGATCTGCCCGATGCATCCTGAAATAGTGAAAGACGCGCCGGGAGAGTGCGATATCTGCGGTATGCCGTTGGTAACGACGGAGAGTCTGGGCTATGTCGGCAAAAAACCGACGCCGGCGGACGCGCCGCTCGTCATTCCAGCCACGGCCCCGCTCATCACGGGAACCCGGGCCATCGTCTATGTGAGCGTTCCCGGGAAGGATCGCCCGACCTACGAAGGCCGGGAAATCCTGCTCGGTCCGCGCGCCGGCGACTACTATCTTGTGCGGCGCGGCCTGCAGGAAGGCGACCAGGTTGTTACCCGAGGCAACTTCAAACTGGACGCCGAGTTGCAGATTCGCGCCAAGCCAAGCATGATGACGCCGGAAGGCGGCGGGGGTGGCGGCGGGCATGCTCATCACGGCGCCGGGCAGGCTGGAAACTCGCAACCGGCGGGATCCCCGGCGGTCACAATTCCCGCCACGGTCCGCGACGCGTTGCACGCCGTTGTCTTAGCCGCCGAGGGCGCTATCGCCACTGTTTCAGCCGGTGACCTGCAAAAAATTCGTGAGGCCTTCGCTAACCTGGGCGCTAAGGCGGCCGCTGTGCCCCGCGCCCAGTTGAGCGCTCATCCCGCCATGCTGTGGAAAGAACACTCCATGCTGCTCGGTAACGATGGTCAGGAGGGCCATGGGGCGGCTACGCTGGCTGACGCGCAGCGCATTGCGGGGCAGACGCGCGAACACGTGATGTCGCTTGAAGCTAACTTTGGACTCGCACGCGGATCAGAAGTCCCGTCTGCGCCGGTCGCGGATGAAACATTTCGCCGACAGCTTGCCCGCGTCGTCGATGATTACTTTGCCATTCAGGCAGCCTTGGCCGAAGATGAGCCGCCCAAAGCGGTGGAGGGCGCTCAGCAGGCGCTCAAATCACTGGCGGAAGTGGACATGCAAAGGCTCACCGGTCCGGCACACGTGGATTGGATGCAACATGCGGGCCAACTGAAAGCTATTCTTACTCGTCTCGTCAGCGCCGACGGAATCGAGGCTGTGCGCAAGGAGTTCGCACTCCTTTCCGAACAGATGGCCGCCACGCTCGTGCGCTTCAGGCCTTTGCCCGCTAAAACGTATCAATTCAAGTGCCCGATGGCGTTCAACAATCGAGGGGCCGCCTGGCTACAAGCTGACGACGGAACCCGCAACCCTTACTTCGGCAAGACGATGCCCAAGTGCGGCGACGTCGTTCAGGTTATTCCTGCCGGGGAACTGAAGGAAGGCGGACATGAGTAACGAGACCCCATCCGGGCAGACACCCGAACAGAAATCGGCGATCGGCCGGTTAATCCGATTCTGCCTGACCAACCAGCTTGTCGTCGGGCTGTTTATGGCCGCCATTATTATGGCCGGCCTGCTGGTTGCCCCGTTTGACTGGAAAATGGGCGGCATGACCCGCTACCCCGTCCCGGTGGACGCCATCCCGGACATCGGCGAGAATCAGCAGATTGTCTTTACGTCATGGATGGGGCGGTCGCCGCAGGACGTCGAAGATCAGATCGGCTATCCTCTGACAGTCTCCCTGCTGGGGATTCCCGGCGTGAAAACGATCCGCAGTTATTCGATGTTCGGGTTTTCGTCCATCTACATTATCTTCAAAGATAACGTGGAGTTCTATTGGTCACGAACCCGCGTCCTGGAGAAACTCAACAGCCTTCCGGCCGGCATACTTCCGCCCGACGTCCAGCCCGCCCTGGGTCCGGACGCGACGGCGCTCGGTCAAATCTACTGGTACACGCTCGAAGGACTCGATCCGGATGGCAAGCCCACGGGCAACTGGGACATGGAAGAACTGCGCACCACCCAGGACTGGTATGTCCGCTATTGGCTCCTGGCCGCGGACGGCGTGGCCGAAGTGGCTTCGATCGGCGGATATGTCAAGGAGTACCAGGTGGACGTGGATCCGGATGCCATGCGCGCGTACGGGGTCACGCTTGACGAGGTATTCATGGCGGTCGAGGCCGCGAACATTGACGTGGGCGCCGAAACACTGGAACTGAACCGCACCGAATACTTCATCCGCGGCATCGGCTTCATCAAACGGGTGGCGGACGTCGAGAACAGCGTGATTAAAGTCAAGGCGGACAATGTTCCCGTTCTGGTCAAACACGTGGCCCATGTCACCTTGGGGCCGGCAACTCGCCGGGGCGCGTTGGACAAAGGCGGGGCGCCGGTTGTGGGGGGCGTTGTCGTGGCCCGCTATGGCGACAATCCTCTCGCGGTCATCAAGAACGTGAAGAAGAAGATTGAGGAGACAAAGGAAGCCCTTCCCGCCAAACCTGTCGTTGACTACTCGAAAACGATCCGGGCAACGGTTGCCGCATTCGCCGCCGCCCACGGCTTCGACGCTTACCTTGGGACGGAACTCAACCAGGCCGCGTGGCTGGGCTATCTCCGATCCGTTTCCAAGGAAAACTGGCCCGCTTGGGTCACGATCAGCAAGGTGACGGTCGTTCCTTTCTACGATCGCACGGGCCTGATCTACGAGACCCTGGGCACGCTCAACGACGCCATCGCCCAGGAAATCCTTGTGACCATCATTGTCGTGCTCGTGATGGTGATGCACCTGCGCAGCAGCATCCTGATCAGCGGCATGCTGCCGCTTACGGTGCTGCTGTGCTTCATCGGCATGAAGCTGTTTGGCGTTCAAGCCAACATCGTGGCCCTTTCCGGCATTGCCATCGCCATCGGGACCATTGTCGACATGGGGATCGTCATTTGCGAAAATATCTTGAGACATCTGGAGAGCGCCGCCCCCGATGAATCGCGGCTGGAAGTGATTCATCGCGCCGCCAGCGAGGTGGGCAGCGCGGTGCTCACGGCGGTGGCCACAACGGTCGTCAGTTTTTTGCCCGTCTTTACGATGATCGGCGCGGAAGGCAAACTATTTACGCCCCTGGCATACACGAAGAGCTTCGCGCTGATCGCCTCGATCGTCATTGCCCTGACGGTGCTGCCGCCGGCCGCCTACCTCCTTTTCCGGGGACGGATCTCGGGCAGGAAGCTCCGGGGCGGATTGGACACGGCGCTCATTCTGGCCGGTGTGGCCATCGGCATCTTCATCGCCTGGTGGGGCGGACTGGCACTCGTTCTGCTTGGCGCGTATGACCTCGGGCGCGATCATCTCCCGGCGCGTATAACCCGCCTCGGTCCTCCGGCCGCCACCTTGCTGGCCGTTGTCATTGTGGGTGTGCTGTTGACCATCTACTGGGAGCCCCTCGGGCCGGAACACGGATTGATCCGCAACCTGGTCTTCGTCGCCATCCTGGCGGGTGGACTGCTGGGGTTCTTCAAGCTCTTCGAAGTGTTTTATTCCCGGATACTGCGTGGGTGCCTGAGACATAAGCTGGCGTTCCTTGCTTTCCCGCTGGCGCTGATTCTGCTGGGGGGGAGCTCTTGGCTTGGTTTTGACAAGATGTTCGGTTGGCTGCCCGAGCCGCTGCGCAAAGCGCCCCCCGGCCGGTACCTGGCGCATAAGTTCCCGGGGCTGGGAAAGGAATTCATGCCGGCTCTCGATGAAGGATCATTCCTTTTCATGCCCACGACCATGCCGCACGCCTCCATCGGGGAGGCGCTCGACATCCTGAGCAAGCAGGACATGGCGCTTCAGCAGATTCCCGAAATTGACTCGGTGGTGGGCAAGCTGGGACGCGCCGAGACGTCCCTGGATCCCGCCCCGATCTCAATGATCGAAACGGTTATCAACTACAAGCCGGAGTATATCAGCGACAAGGACGGCCGGCGCATTACTTTCCGGTACGACCGCAAGCGCGGCGCGTTCATCCGTGATCAGAACGGCGATCTCATACCCGATGCCTATGGGCGGCCGTTTCGTCAGTGGCGCGATCATATCCGGACGCCGGACGATATATGGAAGGAAATCGTTAAGGCCGCGAAGCTCCCCGGAACGACGTCCGCGCCCAAGCTTCAACCTATCGCGGCGCGGATTGTCATGCTGCAAAGCGGGATGCGCGCGCCCATGGGGGTCAAGGTCAAGGGGCCCTCGCTGGAGGTTATCGAGCAGGTTGGCTTACAGATAGAGCGTTTCTTGAAAGAAGTGCCGAGCGTCGAAGCGCCGGCCGTGGTCGCTGACCGCATTGTCGGCAAACCCTACCTTGAAATAAACCCGGACCGCAATGCGCTCGCGCGCTACGGCGTCCCGATCCGTAAGTTCCAGGATGTTGTGGAGGTCGCGGTCGGCGGCCGGAAGCTCACGACCACCGTTGAAGGCCGCGAGCGATTTCCCGTCAGGGTCCGCTACGCAAGGGAACTGCGCGACAGTATCGAGGCTATGGCGAAGGTCCTTGTTCCGGGCGCCGGAGGACAACAGATTCCGATCACGGAGTTGGCCGAGATTCGGTATGTTCGCGGCCCACAGGAGATCAAGAGCGAGGACACGTTCCTGGTCGGCTACGTTATCTTTGACAAGAAACCGGGTTTTGCTGAAGTCGACGTTGTGGAGCAGTGCCAGGCCTATCTGCAGTCGAAGATGGCAAGCGGTGAGTTCACATTACCAAAGGGGGTCAGTTACACCTTCGCCGGCAGTTACGAGAATCAGCTCAGAGCCACGAAAACATTGGCGCTCGTCCTCCCCGTGGCGCTCTTTCTCGTTTTTATGCTAATCTATTTCCAATTCAAATCGGTGCCGACGACCATGCTGGTCTTCTCGGGCATCTTCGTGGCCGGGTCCGGTGGTTTCCTCATGCTGTGGCTCTACGGCCAGCCCTGGTTTCTTGATTTCAGCGTCTTTGGCGTTTCCATGCGCACTTTGTTTCAGGTGCACACGATCAACATGAGCGTGGCGGTATGGGTGGGGTTCCTGGCATTGTTCGGCATCGCAACCGACGATGGCGTCATTATGTCCACCTACATTTCCCAAACGCTGCGGGAACACAAACCCACATCGGCAGCGGAGATTCGGGACGCAATCCTGGCGGCAGGACAGCGGCGAGTCAGGCCTTGCCTGATGACGACGGGGACAACGATCCTGGCCTTGATTCCGGTGCTCACATCCATCGGAAGGGGCAGTGACGTCATGGTTCCCATGGCCCTCCCATCCTTTGGTGGCATGGCCGTCGAGCTGCTCACCATGTTCGTTGTCCCCGTACTGTATTGTGCCGTGGAGGAGTTGAAACTTAAGTGGCAGCTCAGAAACGACTGAGACACCTCCGGCCGAAAATGATGACCGTTGCCGCAGCCTTGATGGGTCTTATGCCTATTATGTGGTCGCTGGGCACAGGGGCCGACTTGATGAAGCGGGTGGCCGCGCCGATGGTCGGCGGCCTGTTCACCTCGTTCATTATGGAACTGCTGTTTTATCCCGCGATCTATTTTCTCTGGCGCTCACGGCATATCAAGACGGATCCGGTTGCCGGTGAGTCTGCATCGGCAGGGGGGGGTGTCGTTCGCGTTTGAGTGGAGGGCGAGAAGAGGGCAAGCGGAAGGCATGGTCCCGGTGCGACAACGTTTCCGTATTGGGCCGAACAAAAGACTTCTGCAAAATGAGCGTTCAGCGTATGATATTTAAAGTTCAGGAGTCGTGGGTGGGACAGGAACTGGCGAGGAGAGTGTGATGTCTAGCGGATATGCGATGTAAACAATAAGGATAGATTTCTAAAGCAGGAGGTGAAGACATGGAAAAGGTGACGAAGGAAAAACAACTCACGGTTGTCATGCAGAATACGATGGGAACGCTCGCTGAGGTCACGGGTCTGATGGCAGACAAAGGTGTGAACATTGAGAATGTCTGTGCCTATACGGTTGGCGACGTGGCCGTTGTCCACCTTCTGACGGACGACAATGAGAAGGCAAGAACGGCACTGGAGAAAAAAGGATACCGGGTGGTGGAGACGGAGGTGATTGTAGTACAAGTGTGGAATCGTCCAGGTTCTTTGTCCGCAGTGGCCGCGAAGTTCCGGCAACATGCGATCAACGTTCAGTATGTCTACGGAACAAGTTCGCTGGCTGGGGAGAAGATGACCATCGTCTTCTCCTCGGACGATAACGACAAGGCCGCGGAAGTCTTCGATTCGATGGTGATTGAAGAAGCACAGAAGACGACCTGAGGTTATGGCGGTCGGACCGAAAAAGAACAAGAGGACGGTGAGCGGGCAAAGACCGCCAGCTTTGGCATATTTGCCGTTTTTATGTCTGACGCAGTTGTCCGCAAAATAAGTTGCCGAATAAAGCCTTGTGAGCAATTAGTTCGAGACCTAAATATTTAATATTTAAGTCTGACTCTTGAAGATATGAAACGAAAAAACAGAACCTTTTCCCAGAGTGCTTTCAACCTCGATTTTAGTGCCGTGAATCTCGGCTATTTCCATGGCAATGGCCAAGCCCAAGCCGGTGCCGCGCTCATTAACGGCCACGGCCTTATTGGCTCGAAAATATTCTTCGAAAATACGGTGCCGATGCTTTTCATCTATCCCGATACTGTGATCCGTGACTGATATTTTAACAAGAGACGCCGGCACTGCTTTAACAGCAATTGAAATAGTCGCGCCATTAGGCGAATAATAAATCGCGTTTTCCAGAAGATTAGAAAGTAAAATAAGAATCTGATTTCTATTGCACTTCACGGAAACATCATCAAAAGTTGCCGGCACAGATATCTTGATCTCGCGGGAAACAGCCAGTGCCGCAAGATGCTTGACCACCGAGGATATGATACCCCCGAGGGGGCATACACTCATTTGGATATTTTCTTTGACAAGCGATTTTAAGTTGGCCAGTTCCAGCATGTCTTTGATGGAATCGCTCAAGAGAATGCATCTTTTATTGATTTTTTCGACAATAGCCAGCGTCATTTTTGGGATTTCGCCCGTATAACCTTCCATGATCAGGTCGGTGTAACTCTGAATAGCAGCAAACGGCGCTTTGAGCTGATGGGTGGCATGCATTAGATATTTAGTTTTTTCGTTATTGATCTGCTGCAACTTCTCATTGAGCTTTTCATATTCAATAATTTTTCGCCCAAGTTCCGTGTTGGCCTTTTCCTGCTCCGTCGTTCTTTCCAATACGCGGCGTTCGAGAATAAGGTTAT
>JBDRSI010000282.1:0-3089 GCA_043825055.1 Verrucomicrobiota bacterium | reverse complement strand
ATGCCGCCCAGGATGATGATGTCCACTTCCGCCTGCAGGGCGATGCGCGCCAGGAGCGGATTATAGGGCTCGCCCGCCACGGAAAAGATCGGTAGTTTTTGCGACTCGACCAGCGTGTTAAACACGTCAATCATCGGAATACCCGTGCGGATCATGCGATAGGGAATAATGCGCTTGGCCGGGTTCACCGACGGTCCGCCAATGGGTATGGGATTCTCCGTGATCACGGGCCCCTTGTCGCGCGGCACTCCGATCCCGGTAAATACCCGGCCCAGGAGCGCCGGCGAAAAGGACGTCTGCATGGGATGACCTAGGAAGACCGCTTCTGCGTCGGTCGTTATCCCGCGCGTCCCGGAAAAGACCTGCAAGGCCACGCGGTCGCCCTCAAGCCGGATGACCTGGGCCAGTGACTGGCCGCCACGCACAACCACCTCGGCCAGTTCCCGGTAGCTGACGTGCTCAGCGCGCAGGGTGATCACGTTCCCGGCAATCTGTTCAATGCGACGGTAAATTCTACGCATCGTCGGTCACCTCCGCGACCATCTGCTTCAACCGTGCCTCGATTTCGCCAAAGGCGGGCGCCTCTTGGGGCGTCTCGTTCCAGTCCTTCGTGACCTGGGTCAGGGTCTGAAAAAATTTCCGGGCGAGGGCTTTATCGGCAAATTTCATGGGCGTACCGAGGATGCCGACAAGGTAGTGAAACACGTATTTCTGCCGCTCGGCCGAGGTGGCGCCATCCACGGGATGATAGGCATCCTGCTGGAGATAGACAGCATCGAGGTATTCGGCCTTGAGATAAACGACAAAATCCGCCAGGCTCGTGCCTTCCTCGCCCAACACTTTCATCATCTGGTCCACCTCGTTGCCCTCGCGGAGCACCCGCCGGGTCAGGTTGAGTTCCGCGCGCGGCACAATGCTTGTGTATTTGCTCCAGCTTTCGAGGGGATGAATGGATGGAAACCGCCGCGCGTTGGCGCGGTCCCGCGAGAGCCCGTGAAACGCGCCGACGACCTTGAGCGTCGCCTGGGTCACGGGCTCTTCAAAATTGCCGCCCGCCGGGCTGACCGTGCCGCCGATCGTGACCGAGCCGAAGGTCTTGTCGTTCAGGCGCACAATCCCGCCGCGCTCGTATAACGAGGCAATCACCGACTCCAAATAGGCCGGGAAAGCTTCTTCGCCCGGGATTTCCTCCAGCCGGCCGGACATTTCGCGCAGGGCCTGCGCCCAGCGAGAGGTGGAATCGGCCAGGAGCAGGACGTTGAGTCCCATTTGGCGGTAATATTCCGCCAGGGTCACGCCCGTATAAACGGAAGCCTCGCGCGCCGCCACGGGCATGGAACTCGTGTTACAGACGATGATCGTGCGCTCCATGAGCGTGCGGCCGGTGCGCGGATCGGTAAGGTGCGGAAACTCGCGCAGGGTTTCCACCACTTCGCCGGCGCGTTCGCCGCAAGCCGCGATAATTACGATATCCACATCCGCGTGACGGCTGGTCAATTGCTGGAGCACGGTCTTGCCCGCACCGAAGGGACCAGGAATGCAGTAGGTGCCGCCACGCGCCACGGGGAAAAAAGTATCCAGGATGCGTATCTTGGTAATCAAGGGCTCGCCCGGCTTGAGCCGCTCCGCATAACAGCGGATCGGGATTTTAACCGGCCAGGTCTGGAGCATGCTGACGCTTAGCGTCTCCTGCCCTTGGCGCAGACGGGCCTGCCCGCCGTAGTCAGCCGCTAAGGGACGTAGGCGGGCGATTTCCTGCTCAACGGTGTAATTCCCCGCCGGCGCGGCGTGTTCGACCGACCACGACCCGAAGAGCGTAAAGGGCACCATGATCCGGTGCGTAAAAATCCCTTCCGGCACCGTGCCCAGCGTATCGCCGGCACGCACAATGGCACCCGGATTGACCGCCGGCGTATAGGCCCAAGTGCGGTCACGCGGAATTGCCGGCAGATACGTGCCGCGCTTGAGAAAGAATCCGCACTGTTCCGCCAACTTGGGCAGCGGATTCTGCAAACCGTCGAAAATCTGGCCAAGCAGGCCCGGGGCCAGCTCGACGGAAAGCAACTGGCCGGTGAATTCCACTGTGCCCCCGACCTGCAGGCCGGTGGTATCCTCGAAGACCTGCAAGTCGGCCCGCCGACCGCGCACGCGGATGACTTCCGCCTTCAGGCGCGTATCACCCAGCACGGCATAAGCCACCTCGTTTTGAATCACGGCGTCCTCAAACTCCACCGTCATCAGGTTGCCGTTAATGCCGCTTATGGTTCCGCGTTTCGGGGTCATACCGCCACTTCCGTCAGTTGCTTCGTTAAGTATTCTTCAACCACTGCGCGCCCTTTCTCCACCGTGAGCGCGCTCCAGCGCTCGACCAGTTTCAGTTTCAGCGCGTAAGCGATGACCGCCGACAGGCCGAAGGGATCAAACCGCGACAGGTCGTCCAGCAGGGACCAGCGCACCTGGTCCAGGCCAAGTTCCCGCTCCAGCGGCTGGGGTCTGCTCATGGCTTCCGCCACGGCATTTTCGGTGTAAAGGTCCAGTTCGCGGCAGGGCCGCAGGAATGGTTCGGCATCCACGTGGACCTTGGCCGCGCGCAAACGGGTAATCGCATTGCGGATTTCGGTCTCGCGCGCCAGCCACTGATTAGCACAGGCGCCTTTGATACATTCCAGCCTGTCCGGCGTCGTGTCCGGCGTAGCCTTGGCGAAGCCGGAAGCCTTGGCGCAGGCGGAATGATTGTCCATCAGGCCATGAATATCCCGGGCATCATCCGCGTCCAGCCATTGGTCGCACGCGGCCATAAATTCGGCGGGTGTGATCGGCGACTCCTCATCGAGAAAAAGCGCCGGCAAACTGGCGACGAGATAATAATAGGAAGCCACGGAAAAAATCCCTAATATTAGGCCGCAAGAGCGGCAACAAAAACCCTGGATTCCCGATCAGGTCGGGAATGACAAACAATGTCTACCCACTCTGTCATTCCCGCGAAAGCGGGAATCCAGAATATGTATGACATTTGAAATTCCTTAGCATTAAATCAGGCCTTCGGCAACTATTTCATGTAGCCGCGGCGGTGACGCCGTGGCCGCCGG
>JBDRSI010000281.1:0-3250 GCA_043825055.1 Verrucomicrobiota bacterium | reverse complement strand
GCTGAAAGGGGCCAATGACCCGGCGCACGATTTCTCCGCGTATATGGATACAGAGACCCTTTCCCGCCTGGCCGTCTTCCTCAAATACGGCGCTGTGAATGATGACGATTTTATTGATGATATTTCCCTGAACGCCGTGGGCGGCGACCTGACGCACGGTCAGGAACTTTTCGAACTAAGGTGCAGTTCGTGTCATGGGACGGATGGCAAGCAGATCGTCTTCCGCACCGAGGGCGTGGATGAATACCTGGGTACGGTGGCAGACCGCGACCCCTGGCGTTTCCTGCACAAAACCCGCTTCGGTACGCCTGGCACGGAGATGCCCATAGGCTATTCCCTGGGTATCACTGCCGCCGAGGGGCGCGACCTCCTGCGCTATGCTCAGACATTGCCGACCGGACAGGAAATTCCGGTCGTCGAGCCCACGCCGCGTCCTGTAGAAATTCCCACAAAACTCCCCGGCGGCCCGGCCACGAACATCTGGACCGGCATCCTGACCGGCCTGAGCGTTTTCTTCGGTGTCTTCGGCTCAAGCCTGCTGTTCATTTCCGTCCTGCTGATCGTCGTTGGCCTGGTCGTTTGGGGTTTGCGTCGTCGCAGGTAGGGCGGCTTTCCATAGCCGCCATGAGACAGGCGGGTGTTGAACCCCGCCCCACTTTGAGGAGCGCTTATGGGCGAAAAGATACTTGCCTTGTTGAAAATGTCTCTGGTTCGCATCGGACTGGCAGTCATGCTCATGCTGCTCATTGTTCTGGGCGGAGCTGGCTGGGGCCTTTACCAGACTCAGATCCCACCGCTGCAGCCGATCGCCTTTAACCACCAACTCCACGTTGGGCTGGGGGTGCAGTGCCTGTACTGCCATCCCGGCGCGTGGCGTGGCCAATCGGCCGGCCTGCCAACCCAAGCCAAATGCTGGGGCTGCCATCAGCAGATCCCCATAACCAAAGATGGGCAACAAAAACTGGCCGAGTATGTGGAGAAGGGGCAATCCATTCCCTGGGTGCCGGTGGCGATCATGCCCGATTTTGTCTATTTCAGCCACCGTCCGCACATCGCCGCCGCCTTGAACTGTGAGACCTGTCACGGCGAGATTGGCGAAATGACCGTCGCCGAGCCGCAGAAAGGCATGAATATGGGTTGGTGTTTGAACTGTCACCGCGAGAAAGCGCAGGGCGATCTTGAGAAATTAATCAAACTGGCAGATTGCTCTACTTGTCATAAATAGCAATACCTTCGCCAAAATCTTATGGGCGAAAGTGCCACCAAATATGGGCAATAGAAGTGTGAAAACTGCCATATCTGGTGGGGCAAATTGCAATTTGCCCCTACGACAAGCCTGTTTTCGAAAATTGACGAACATATTGAAATATGGGAACAATAATATGAGCGATAAGATTTCCCGGCGAGACTTTCTGAAACTGGCTGGCGTGGGCGCAGCCGCGACAGCCGTGTTGACCGGCTGCGGCCCGGCCTCGCGTTATGTCGTCCGCGAGCCTTACACCGCCATGCCGGAATACACTTATAACGGCCAGAGCACCTATTATGCAACCACCTGCCGCGAGTGCCCGGCAGGATGCGGGATCATCGTCCGCACCATGCAGGGACGGGCGATCAAGATCGAGGGTAACCCGAACCATCCCGTCAATCGCGGCAAGACTTGCGCCCGTGGCCAGACCGCTTTACAGGGGCTGTACAATCCCGACCGTGTGCAAGGTCCTGTCAGGCAGGCTGCGCGCGGCAGCCGTGATTTTGAAGCGTTAGATTGGGAGACAGCCATTGGCGTGATCCAAGACGCCCTGAAAACCAATAAACCCGACGAGATTGCCTTCCTGCTGGGGCTGACATCCGATCACCTCTTCGACTTGGTCACCGATCTGGCCGTGCAATTGGGCGCCTTGCCGCCGTTGCGCTACGGCGTGCTGGGTATGTTCGAGGGTCGCGCCGCGCTGAGCAAGGCATCTACCCATTTGTTCGGCACGCCCGGCCTGCCTTACTTCGACCTGGGCGAGGCCGACGTGTCCTTCTCTTTCGGGGCCAACTTCCTGGAAACCTGGCTCTCGCCGCTGGCCTATACGCGCGGCTTTGCCGCCATGCGCCAGGGACATCCTGGCCGGCGCGGCTATCTCGTCCAGTTCGAGCCGCGCATGTCGCAGACCGCCGCTGTCGCCGACGAGTGGATCGCGGTCAAACCCGGCGCGGAGGGACTGGTCGCCCATGCGCTGGGTAAATTGGTCGCCGAACTGCGCGGCGGCGCGCTGCCCCCGGCCTACACCAGCGTTGACATAGCCACCGCGGTGCGCGCCTCCGGCATCAAGGAAGAAGAACTACACCGCCTGGCAGGCATTTTCGCAAAGGCCGCCTGGCCGCTGGCCATCCCTGGCGGGGCGGCGCTGGGTCAAACCAACGGCGTGGAGACCGCAGAAGCGGTGCTGACGCTCAACGCCCTCATCGGCAATCTCGGCCAGCCCGGCGGCGTCTTTCTGACCCCGGCGCTGCCTGTCCATGCCGGCACGCGCCCCGCCAGTACGCTTTCAGATGTGAGCGCGCTCGTCGAACGAATGAAGGCCGGCCGCGTCAAAGCCCTGTTTGTGCATGGCGTCAATCCGCTTTTCGAACTGCCGCCTGCATTGGGCTTTGCAGACGCGCTCAAAAACATCCCTCTGGTGCTTTCCTTCGCCTCTTTCCCCGATGAGACTGCGATGCAAGCCGATTACATCTTCCCCGAACACACCCCGCTGGAATCCTGGGGTTATCAGAAGATCATCGCCGGCAGCGATACGCTGGCGATCTCCGGCTCGCAGCCGGTTGTGGTGCCGTATTACAACACCCGCTCCACGGCGGACGTGCTCCTCGCCGCAGTGCAGGCAATTGGCGGCAGGCTGGCTGCGGCGCTGCCCTTTAAAGACGAGGTGGAATACCTGCAAAACGTAATACTCGGCCTGATCAAACAGAACGGCTTTTACACTGCCCCGGAGATCACGGCCTTCTGGGCGCAGTGGCAGCAGTACGGCGGCTGGTGGAAACCTGAACGGGAACTGGATACCCCTCCCGCCGACCGCGCCCTCAGCCGTCCATTGAGCGTGCCGTATGCAGAGTATGCTGGTGAAAGGGACGACCTGCATCTGTTGCCCTATGCTTCACCATTGCTCGGCGATGGCAACGGGGCGAACCGCCCCTGGCTGCAGGAAACCCCCGACCCAATGACCACCGTCATGTGGGGTTCGTGGGTGGAAATCCACCCCGATACCGC
>JBDRSI010000280.1:0-2400 GCA_043825055.1 Verrucomicrobiota bacterium | reverse complement strand
GGCTCAGATCGTTGGGAAACTGATCGTCGGCCTGGTCTATGCGCACCTGGAACAAGCGAATTATGATCTTGCCCGGATTCTGTTTGTCAGCCTCGATCGTGCCCGATTTGGCCCGCACAGTCTGTTTGACGCCCTTACGGTCAAACTCATAAATGACGACGTCAGATACACGCTGACCGTCTTTACGAGCGATGTAAATCGTGAATCCCGGGAAATCACGAATGAACCGGCCCTCGTCGAGGAACGTCAACGGCGTTTCCACGCCCAGCTTGCCCAGCACCGTGCGGCGGGCATAGTGGCTATCGGGCGCCAGATTGCAGTTGATATAGATACAGACCAGACTGAGTAGGGCGGCGATCAAGACCGGCGGTTGAACGACCTGCCAAAGGCTGATCCCGCACGCCTTCATGGCGATAAGCTCGCGATCGCTGGCCATGCGGCTGAAGATCAAAAACGCCGCGGCCATCACGCTCATGGGAATGGCAAAAATCAGTGAAAAGGGAATCCCATAGGAAAACACCTGCAGGATCAGAAGCCCCGGCACCCCCCGCGAGAACAGGTCAATGACCTTGAAGATATTCCCCACCGCCATGACGAACAGGAATACCGCCAGCGTAATTACAAATGTCAGCAGGAACTGACGGGTGATATAAGTCGTTAGGATGCGCATTAATTCAAAAGACGGAAAAATTCCAAGTTCCAAAATCCAAATTCCAAGGAATAGTCAAATTTCGATAAAGACAAAATAAATCCTGGTTTTCTTTCCGTTTTTTCCTTTGTCTTAATTGATTGATTTCCTTGGAATTTGGAACTTGGATTTTGGAATTTTGTTAGTATTGCTTTATTGTACGCCCTTAGTACCGATAGTGTTCCGTCTTGAACGGACCCTTGCGGTCAATGCCGAGATAGGTCGCCTGCTTGCGGGAGAGCTTTTCCAGCTGGACCCCCAGCTTGCCCAAGTGCAGACGGGCAACTTTTTCATCCAAAATCTTGGGCAGGACGAACACGCCCGTGGGGTATTGCTCCGGATGGGTAAAGAGTTCGATCTGCGCCAGCACCTGGTTGGTAAAACTGTTCGACATCACGAAACTGGGATGCCCCGTGGCACAGCCCAGGTTGACCAGTCGCCCCTCCGCCAGTAAAACGATACTCCGGCCGCTCGGAAACGTAATTTTATCCACCTGCGGCTTGATGGGCATCCAAGTGTAGTGCCGGAGTTTTTCGACCTCGATTTCCGAATCGAAATGTCCAATATTGCAGACCACGGCCATGTTTTTCATCCGGCGCATGTGCCGCTCGGTAATAACGTTGCAACAGCCGGTGGCCGTGATAAACAAATCGCCGACAAGCGCGGCTTGGTCCATCGTCACGACTTCATACCCTTCCATGGACGCCTGCAGGGCGCAAATGGGATCTATCTCGGTCACCATGACGCGCGACCCCTGGCCGCGCAGGGATTGGCAACAGCCCTTGCCGACGTCGCCATATCCGGCCACCACGGCCACTTTGCCGGCCAGCATGACGTCCGTGGCGCGCATGATACCATCCACGAGCGAGTGGCGACATCCGTAGAGATTGTCAAACTTGGATTTTGTGACCGAATCGTTGACGTTAAACGCGGGAAACAGCAGGCGCTTTTTTTCCATCATCTGGTACAGCCGATGAACGCCCGTGGTGGTTTCCTCGGAAACGCCCACGATGGACGGCACGATCCGGTGAAACCGTTTCGGATCCCGCCGCCGGGATTTCTTTAACTGCGCCAGCAGGGCACGCTCGTCGGGACTGCCGGGCTTGGCGTCCAGGATCTTCGGATTTTCCTCCGCCTGGTGGCCCAGGTGCACAAAGAGCGTGGCGTCGCCGCCATCATCCAGGATGGTGGTGGGTCCCTGACCGCGACCCCAGTCCAGGGATTGGTCCAGGTATTTCCAATATTCCGACAGGGATTCGCCCTTGAAGGCGAACACCGGTGTACCGCGCGCGGCAACGGCGGCGGCGGCATGGTCCTGGGTCGAAAAGATATTGCAACTTGACCAGCGGACCCGGGCGCCCAAAGCCTGCAGAGTCTCAATCAGCACGGCCGTCTGGATGGTCATATGCAGTGAACCGGTAATCCGGGCGCCGCGCAGCGGACGTTGGCGGCCATATTCCCGGCGCAGGGCCATCAGGCCCGGCATTTCCACCTCGGCATAGTCAATTTCCTTGCGGCCCCAATCGGCCAGCTTCATGTCGGCCACGACAAATTGCTTCGTTCGTTTAGTCATGGAATCACTTTTAAAATTAACCACAGGTTAAAGGGCTTTCCGGAGCGCCGCGATCTTATCGGTCTTTTCCCACGTGAACGAATTAAGATCTTTCGTCCGCCCGAAGTGCCCATAGGCGCAGGTGATGCGATAAATCGGC
>JBDRSI010000279.1:0-2536 GCA_043825055.1 Verrucomicrobiota bacterium | reverse complement strand
GGATGAAGGCCATTGTTACTGTCCCCGCGCGGAGTTACTGGCCACAGCGGAACAACTGCTGACCATTCCACCCGCCGTGCTGGAAGAAGCTTTGGCGCTCGAACTCGGCAAGCGGACATTGATCGAGGAAGAGGCCGCCATTTACCTGGCCTCGCTGTATCATGCCGAAACGGGAATTGCCGCACAAATCGCGCGCCTGCTGAAAACCCCGCCCCGCTGGATGCCGAAGGAGACCGCCAAAGCTATTTTTTGGGCCGCCGGACGAATGCGCATCACCTTTGCGCCCGGCCAAATCCAGGCTCTGACATTGGCGCTGATGGAAAAAGTGAGTATCATCACGGGCGGGCCCGGGGTCGGCAAAACCACCATTATTCGCGCCTTGGTGGACATGTTTGCGGCCAAGCGCTTGAACGTGTGCCTGGCAGCGCCGACCGGGCGCGCCGCCAAACGCATGGAGGAAGCCACCCGGCACCCGGCCATGACACTCCACCGGCTGTTGAAATTCATGCCGGCCACAGGCCGTTTCGATCACAACCAGGCGCACCCCCTGGTTGGCGACGTGTTTATCCTGGACGAAGTTTCGATGATTGATGTCAGCCTGATGCTGGCCTTCCTGCTGGCCCTTCCGCCCGCGTCCCGGCTGGTCCTCGTGGGGGATGCCGATCAGTTACCCAGCGTAGGACCCGGCAATGTATTGCGGGACATGATTGCGTCCGGCGCCTTGCCCTCGGTCAAGCTGGACGTCATTTTCCGGCAAAGCGCACGGAGTTGGATCGTGCATAATGCCCACCGGGTCAACACGGGCCTGTTTTTTGAAGTGCCGCCGGCCAACGAGGATTCCGATTTCTATTTTGTGGACGAAAACGACCCCGACAAGGTCATCCGCGCCGCCATCGAACTGATCACCAAGCGCATCCCCCAGCGGTTTGGCCTGAACCCGCGCACGGATATCCAGCTCCTGACACCCATGCGCCGATTCCAGCTGGGCGCCGAGAATATGAACGCCATTCTGCAGGACGTGTTGAATCCCAAGGGCGAGTCGGTCACGCGCTACGGGCGCATATACCGCGCCGGCGATCGCGTCATGCAAATGCGGAATAATTACGATAAGGACGTCTATAACGGGGATATCGGGCAGATTCGGACGATTTCCGCCGAGGACCAGGAAGTTGAGGTGGATTTCGACGGCCGGCGGGTAACCTACCAGCTCTACGAACTGGACGAACTCAGCCTGGCCTATGCCAGTTCCATTCACAAGGCACAGGGCAGTGAGCATCCGGCCGTGGTAATCCTGATGACCACCCAGCATTACAAGCTCCTTCAGCGCAACTTGCTGTACACCGCGCTGACGCGCGGGCGCAAGTTAGTGTGCCTGGTGGGTTCGAAAAAGGCCGTGGCGATTGCCATCCACAACAATTGCACCGTCGAACGGCGCACCCGCCTGAAACAGCGCCTGGCAGCAATCATCTAATTTATGATTGCTGCCCTGAGCAAGCGAAGCGCGTCGAAGGGCCGCCATTCAGGAAAATGGTTTATGGTTGATGGGAAAGCGGAAAACCGCCGGCCATTCTCCATTGACCATCAACCATGCTCTGTTTATAATGGCGCCTTCAAATGCATGCCAACAACCCACAGGAGAAAATTTTTATGAACTATGGTCTGACTGAACAGCAGGAAATGATCCGGGACTTGTGCCGCCAGGTGGCCCAGGAAAAAATGAAGCCGATCCGCGAGCACTACGATGAAGCCAACGAGTTCCCGCATGAAATCCTGAAAATATTTGCCCAGGCAGATTTGTGCGGGATCTACATTGAGGAAAAATATGGCGGGCTGGGCGGCGGGGTCATGGACCTGAGCATCGCCGTCGAGGAACTGTCCAAGGTCTGCAGTGGCATTGCCCTGAGCCTGGCCGCCACGGCGCTGGGCACTTTCCCTATCATTCTTTACGGGAACGACGAGCAGAAGCAGAAATACCTGCCGCGCGTCGCCTCCGGCCAGTCACTGGCGGCCTTCGCCCTGACGGAAGCCAATGCCGGCAGTGACGCCGGCGCCATTGCCACCACGGCCACCAGGGACGGCGACGATTATATCCTCAACGGCACTAAGCAATGGATTACCAACGGCGGCGAAGCCGAGATTTACTCGGTCGTAACCAAGACCGACAAATCCAAGGGCTCGCGCGGGGCCAGCGTCTTTATCGTGGAAAAAGGGATGCCGGGCTTCACCTTCGGCAAGAAGGAAAACAAGATGGGTATTCGCGCATCTGCCACGCGGGAACTGGTCTTCCAGGATTGCCGCGTGCCGAAAGCCAATATCCTCGGCAAGGAAGGCCTGGGCTTCATCGTGGCCATGAAGACCTTTGACATGTCCCGGCCGGGCGTGGCCGCCCAGGCCCTGGGCATCGCCGCCGGCGCGCTGGACGAAGCCGTAAAATACAGCCGCGAGCGCCGCCAGTTTGGCAAGCCGATCTGCTCCTTCCAGGGTGTGCAGTTCATGTTGGCCGATATGGCCACGCAGGTCGAGGCCGCGCGCGCAC
>JBDRSI010000278.1:0-3552 GCA_043825055.1 Verrucomicrobiota bacterium | reverse complement strand
CCATTGGCTACGACCTCATCTGTGACTTTGATTTCTCCACCTTGGACGGCCAGTCTGAGGAACACCAAGAGAAACTCTTTATCATCTGCAAGGAAGGGATTAACAAGAATGCGCGAGCAGAGTTCCATGAAAAAATGCAGTGCCTCAACCGCTTCATTCTCGGCGCTCTCATTTTGTCCGAAGACGGGCCGTTTCTAACAGTAATTCGGCGCGAGCTCCGAAAATTGCATGATGGATTCCTTGTCACACCGGAAGACATCATCCGCGTCCTCAAAAACGAGGTGCTTAAGAGAGATGCGATCGAGGGAGACGAAGCTCAGAAGGCTCAGAGCCGCGTAAAAAAATTTTATCGCAAGGCAGCCAAGGAAACAGGCGAAGAGTTGGCGGCCGAGACGTCCGCGCCTCCAAGCCAACCCCAAGATGTACCCTTCTCCGACCAACTAAAGGAATCAAAAAAGCAGGAACCAAAGACAGAATAGGAAGTCGAATCGGCGCGTGGAGGCTACAGTTTTGCCGCGGCGGCAAAACTGAACCTCACGCGTTCGGCGGGAGAAAAAGGAGATTGATCCCCCGTCCGTTGATTGTGTAATCTATGCCAAAACAGGGAGGTAATGTTATGCCAACCGTCATGGAGAAAGAATCGGCACACAAGCTCATCGACCGCATGCCTCAGCAGGCGACATGGGATGACCTTATGCACGAAATTTACGTTCGCGAGGCGATCGAACGAGGACTGGCCGACAGTAAGGCCGGAAGAACCAAAGAAGTTAAAGAAGTCCGTGCCAAATACGGCTTGCCGATATGAGCGTTCATTGGACAGACACGGCTCAAGCCCATCTCGACGCCATCCACGCCTACATTGCCCAAGACTCTGCCGAATATGCCAACCGTACGATTGATCGCCTAACTCGACGTTCTCAGCAGATTGCCGATTTCCCCCTTTCCGGCCGTCGTGTTCCGGAATATGATATGGACCAAGTTCGAGAGGTGATCGAAACTCCCTACCAGATCATCTACCACATCAAACCTGACCAGATTGACATTCTGGCCGTCATTCATGGATCCATGAACATCTTGAGTTCCGGAAATAAAAGCGATTGAGCCGAACCAGCGGGTTCAGGCTATCGCCCGCCACGGCGGGCTCAGCCTGCCCCGTCACGTTAGGCGACACGGCACGTCCTCACGTCGAGCATCATCAACAAACCAACCAACAACAAATAGAAAACAAATGCCAAACAAAATTATCACCGTTCAACTCCAGAGCGTCGAATACGGTGGCGACAATCTGGGTGACGACATCCGCCTAGACTTGACGGTTAATGGGACGAGCACGATCGTCAGAGGCGCTATCGACCACGGCGCAACGCGTACTTTTTGGAAAGCGTTGTATAAGTTTCAAAGTACAAACAACACCGTACGCATCCCCGTGTCCGCTACGGTCTCCGAGGAGGACATTGTTTACAACGATGTAGGCTCGGCATCGGGCAGTCTGACGGTGGATTTGAACGGCGGTCCGAACCAAACCCTGCAATCGCTAATGGTAAACGCGATAGGCAGCGGCGGCGACAAAGGCGATACTGGCGTGTTTACTCTTAATTTTGCGGCAAAGCTTGAGGACGTTTACCGTTTTGTGCCGGATGTGAGCCATGGCTGGTTGCGAGTGCGGATGGAACCAAGCGGCACAAACGAATCCCTACCCTACACCGTAGCACTGAGTTACGTGAAGACGGAACGCAGGCGGGAGTATTTCACAATTCTGGAAGGCGCTCATGCCGGTAAGAGCGCCAGTGTCTCTTTGAACGACAATGGGGCTTCTCGCTTTCTTGCTATGGACCCACGCTCGCGGGCCGTGCGCCTACGGTTCACCAAGAGCACCGGAGTCCTCGAAGTAGTTGGCGCCGCTTCACGCTACCAGACGACAACGGACCGAAGAAATCCGATTCCCAACGGGGAATGGGATATCGAGATCCCCGATTTCCCGCACGACTTGGGGAGGCAATACCAAAATACGGCTCAGCGGGCGAAGACCTGGTTTCACCTTGGGCATTCAGGGGACCGCTACCTACACACCGGAGGGCGATCGGCAGGTTGTGTCACGGTGACCGAAGTCGAACGATGGGATGAATTGTATGCTCAGATTATTGGCGCTCGCAAAGGGGATGGCGTCAGTGTCGGCGTTCTGGAGGTTCGGTGAACACCCACATACGGATACGCGCGTGCGTCCTGCTGATAACTGCCGGCACTATCCTCTGTAGCGGCTGCGGCCCGCGAGAGTGCTCCAGCCACGGTTCATTGCGCGTGGGTGAGCTCATTCCAGGTCTTGACGGAGTTACTGACACCGGCGAGCCCTTCCACACCAGGGATCCGTGGACAAATCTCACGATTTACGCCGTCTCAGACACCTACCCCCCTCTGCGTGTTGATACGGGCAAAGCAGTCCCATCAGTCCAAGCTCAGAAGTTGGGTGCTCGCCTTGTCCAAAGCGGCGACGGCAAGGCGGCCCGCCAGTTTGGCATGAAGGTGGTGGTTGGGGAACCGTTTCGATATGACACAGCGATGGTGGTTCTCTGTGACACGAATTGCCGGATTCTTCGCATTTGGAAACCGGCCACTGTGGCTGACTTGGACGAGTTGCTCACTCGTTTTGCTACTCAACAGTAGCGTGGCGCATCAGGCGTGAGCCCGACAGTTCCCTATTGATTTTTAAAATCATCGGTGTCTATTTGTGTCCATCTGTGGTTGGATTGAACTGCTTTTTTATAATGAACCCTAACGACCCCATTTTGGAATTCACGGACGTGACGATCGCGGCGGCGGTGCGGGAACACGCCGGCCTGAGCCATGTCAGCGCGCGGTTTGGCCCAGGCACACTGACTCTCATTCAGGTGGAGCCGGGCAACGAGCAATTGCCGCTCGCCGATCTGGCGGAGGGATTGCTTTGCCCCGCGGAAGGTCGCGTGCTGTTCCAAGGCGCGGCGTGGACCGCCATGCCACCGGAGCAGGTATTACAGCGGCGCGCGCAGATTGGCCGAGTTTTCGACGGCCACGGCTGGATCAGTAATTTGAACGTGAACGAAAACGTGACCCTTTCACAACGACACCATACCCGGCGGCCGGACGCGGAAATCCTGGCGGAGGCCGAGGCGCTGGCCCGCGCCTTCGGCCTGAACGAATTGCCTAAGATCCGGCCGGCCCTGGTATCGCCCCATGATTTACGGCGCGCCGAATGGATCCGGGCCTTCCTCGGGTGCCCCCTGCTGGTACTGCTTGAACGTCCCATGCAGGGCGTACCCCTCGAATATTTACCGCGTTTGCTCGGCGCCGTGCAGGAAGCCTGCGCACATAAGGCCGCCGTGCTGTGGCTGACCGATCCCGACCTCCCAGAGAGTCGGGATCGGATCGGACGGCACCCGGAACTGCCACCTGTTGCGCGGTATGCCACGCGGGGATTGAACTTGGTGAAGATGGAAAACGGATAATATCTTGGCCGGCGTTAGCCGGGGAGGAATGACCTATGCTGGACAAAACATTCAAGTTTCGCTTTGTCAACGA
>JBDRSI010000277.1:0-9044 GCA_043825055.1 Verrucomicrobiota bacterium | reverse complement strand
CGACCAGGTAGCCATTGACGCCGTGGCGGCCAAGTTGATGGGCTTCAATCCCTTGCGCGATATAAAATTCATCCGCTTAGCCCACGAACAGGGATTGGGCTGCGGCGATCCGCGCGACATTCAGATCGTCGGCGACACGGATGCGGCCGGCGAAAACTGGAATTTTATCGGTCCCTTCCGGAAGATGACCTTTGCCAGCCGCATGCAACATAAAATTTATTGGGGGCCGCTGAAAAAGCCCGTGGAATGGTCGTTAAAAACCGTACTGGCCCCCTGGGCCTATATTGCCAGCGTGCTTTATCACGACTTCTTCTGGTACCCCGCGCACCAAGCCCTGCTCCAAAAGGCCCTGCAAAGCGATTGGGGCCGGCTGTTCCACAACTGGGAACAGAAGACGATTCCACCTGACAACCTGACCGCACCCGGCTGGCCGGAGGTAGGTCCGGCGCCGTCGGCCATTGACCCGCAACATAAGCAGGAAAGCAAGAATCATTACGTTCAAGCCATGAAAATACTGGCCGAATGCATCAAGGAAGCGCCGGAATTTGCCGCGCGCAAGCGGCGTAAAGCCCCGCGAAACGCGGGGTAAGCGTCAAATTGATTCCGCATTGCGCGGGACGTTTTGCACACACAATCACATCGCGTCCAACAATTTCACAAACCGCCCCGCCATCTCGCTCAGACTGCCCAAGCCCCGGTTCCCAGCGCCCAGCACCAGCCAGCCGTCAAAACTGGCGCACCGCAAAATGGAGATCAGTTCCTTGATTTCCGCGTTTCCATGGGCTAGCGGCTGGGGCGTGCCGTCGAACAGGCAATCTTCCACATCGAGCTGGTCCACGAACCGTCGTAGTTTCTTCTTGTAACTACCGCTAAAGGGTTTTTCCCCCAAGCGCGCAAATCCTGTCGCGCTGAACGTGAAGCCGGGATTCCAGCCTTTGTCTTTCAGACGCAACAGCATGGCCGATGTTTGTTCACTGTCGAACATCGTATTAAAAAACGACAGCGCGATGCCCTGGTCCCGTGCCGCGGCCAGCGCCTCCTCCGCCCGTTCCGAGAACGGCAGCACGACGCGAACGACGCCGCACCCCCGCGCGCGCTCGATCAGAACGCTCGGTTTCGTCCCTACAGCCCGGGCACGTAGAGCAGTGACCTCAAGCTTGCCTTCCCGCAAGGCCGCCACGGTCGTCTTCAATTTATCGGCCGTCATTAATTCCACCGGTTGCCCTTCCAAAATATCCAGTTCGACGCCGTGGATCCCGGCCCGGGCGCATTGTTCGATGATTTCCGGGACATAGCGACCAGACAAGTGCGTGGAGGCCGCCAGGTGGAAAGATTCGCCGGCGAACCGGGCACGCCATAGATTGGCCCGTTGCGCCACACAATCGGCGCAGTTGGGATTAGCGCACAGCACAAAGGCCGGATCCTGCCGGCCCGCTTCTAAAGCCAGTGCAATCAGATCCTTGCCTTTGATCAGTCGCACAACGGCATGACCGATCCGGACGATTTTCATTTTACCGCTTTCCTGGAACATCCGGTCGAGCCCGATAAAATCACGATGTGGACCGGGGAAGAAAGGCCACGATTTTGTGACTTTGCCCCTGGGCATATCGAAGGTCTTTTCGGCCGTGGTTTTAAGGTAAGGCAGGCGTAACATTTCTTCTACGGTGTGTAGCATAGTGTTGCGGTCCTGATCCACGCCCAGCAGGCAGACATAGCCGCCCAGTTCCGCAATGCGCATATAGGGCGTGTCTTTTTCGTGCGCCAGTTCGGCTTGCCAATGATCCCGGCAGATCGCTTGGGCCTTACCGCCGATGGCCGCCACATTGGCCAGCGGATGCAGACTCTGCACCGCTTTTGGATGCGCTTTGACCGCATCGGTAATCGCGCCCAGAGCCCCAAACGTCGGCACTACCAGCGTGCCGGTCGGATTGAGCACACGGAGAAAGGCGTTCACCACCGTCTTCGCACCACCCGCCACTTGGCCCAGACTGGCCAATGAACTGTGCAGGATGACCGTGGCCCCCTTCTTGAGACCCGCCGTTTTTAATCCCCTCTCGATCTCAGCTTGATGAATCATGATATAATCCCAATCTAGATCGTCTTGTTTACTTTGCGATAAAAATCACCTGCTTTACTCTTGTATCAATTCCGCCACGACCCGACAGGGTAATTGGGTCACCGTTTCAAACCGCACGGGCAAAGCTGTCAGCCGCACATAAGGAGTTGTCAGTGCCGACAGATTGATCGGCAGACAAACCGTGGTAATGCCCGCCCCAAAAAAATCCAGGAACACACCCTCCAGCCTTTTTGATTCATAAATATCGGACACCAGCAAATGAATGTTGCGCTCGATAATCCAGCGCCGCGCATCCCGGCCCAGCCAGACACTGCGGGATTCAATTGCATCAAACCGGCGCGCGCCGAGCGCGTTCAGCACGAGCGCTTGTCCCCGGAAAGGTTTCGGGCAGGCGGCCGCCAATTCCGCGGCGGTCACGGCGCCCGAGTCCCCGGCACGGTCCAGGTGGATCACCGTAGCTTCGACCCGGAATAATTTTTCCATCGGGTAATTGGCGGCATCGAACCCATCCGCGGTTTCCTTGATGTGTCCCGGAAAATCAATATAGGTTCCGGCCATGCTGTCGTGCTGGAAGTGATAAATCATGCCGGTGTAATTCTGAATACGTCGCTCCTCCAGCGCGACGGTAGCAGAGCCGTCAAACGCCTTGGCCGGAAGGACAAGACTTAAATCAATGAGGGGCATGGCCATCATCATATCTAAGCCACGCCACGAATCAATCATTGAAACGGCCCCTTTTCCATGTTACCAAATAGCTTCATGGCTCCGGTTATCATACCAATTACAGATCCCCGCTGGCGCGCTCAACCGGCACCGGCCGTTCACCCGGAATTGCCCTTGCCCATGACCCGCAAGGAAATGGACCAGCGCGGTTGGGATGCTTGCGATATAGTGCTCATCACGGGTGACGCCTACGTGGATCACCCGTCGTTCGGCGCGGCGCTCGTCGGCCGCTGGCTGGAATATCTGGGTTACCGGGTCGGGATCATCGCCCAGCCGGATCCGCTAAGCATTGCAACCTTCCGTGAACTGGGCAAACCGCACCTGATCTGGGGCGTCACGGCCGGGAACCTTGACAGCGAACTGGCTAACCTGACTGTTATGCGCAAACTGCGCCGGGACGACCCCTACTCGCCCGGCGGTCGGGCGGGACGCCGACCCCGCAACGCCTCGATCGTTTACACTGCCTGCGCACGCCACGCTTTTAAGAGTGTCCCCGTTGTGCTGGGCGGCGTGGAAGCGTCCCTGCGCCGGTTCGCCTATTATGATTATTGGACCGACCGGGTCCGGCGCTCTTTACTCTTCGATGCCAAGGCCGATCTCATCGTATACGGCATGGCAGAGCGGGCTCTGGCCGAACTGGCCCTGCACGCGCGGGAAGGGAAACCGTGGCATGGCATCCGGGGAACGGCGGAATGCCTGAACACGATCGCGGATTTTGCTGACGCGAAAGAACTCCCTTCTTACGAGAATGTTACCGCCCCTACTCCCGATGGCCGCCGCGCGTTCATGGAAATGGCCCGACTGATCGAGGCTGAAACAGACCCGCAATCCGGCTGCGTTCTGATTCAGCCGCATGGCAATCGCCGGCTCGTGGCGTATCCACCAGCGCCGCCGCTGGCAACCGAGGAAATGGATTTAATCTATTCCCTGCCCTTTACACACCGGCCACACCCAAGTTACGCAAAAGACCGGATTCCGGCTTATGACATGATCAAGGATTCCGTCACCATCCATCGCGGCTGTTACGGCGGCTGTGCATTTTGCGCCATCGGCATGCACCAGGGGACCACGATCAGCTCGCGCAGTCAGGAAAATGTTTTGAGTGAAATCGAGCGCATGACCCGCACCCCGGATTTCCATGGCACCCTCAGCGACCTGGGTGGGCCTACTGCCAATATGTACGGCACCGGGTGTCGGCGCGGCCGTTCCCACTGTCACCGCCGGAGTTGCCTCTATCCTGATCTTTGCCCGAATCTGCACACCGACCCCGCCGCTTTTATGAAACTGCTTCAGGCCGCCCGGCGGGTCCCTGGCGTCAAACACGTGTTCGTGTCCAGCGGCATTCGTCACGACCTGGCCCTGGCCGACAAAAGCGAGCCATGGCTGAGGGAATTGATCGCGCACCATATCGGCGGACGACTCAAGATCGCCCCCGAGCACATAACCGAGCGTGCATTGCGCGCAATGCGCAAGCCTGCGGCATCCAGTTACCTGCGGTTCCTCCAGCGGTTCCGCGAACTGTGCCAGGGTGCCGGCAAACCGCACGACATTGTGGAATATTTCATTAGCGGCCATCCCGGATGCACGTTAACCGATATGGTTGCGCTGGCGGAACATCTGCACCAGGCCCGCATCCAGCCAAGCCAAGTCCAGGATTTTTATCCCGCGCCCCTGACCATGGCCGCCGCCATGTATTACACCGCCCTTGATCCCGAAACGTTTCTCCCCCTTTACGTCGCCCGCACCGACCGCGAAAAGGTCCTCCAACGCGCCCTGCTCCTGTGCCACAAACCGGAATTTCACCGCAAAGCCCGGGAAGCCCTCCGCGCCGCCGGCCGCGCGGACTTGATCGGCCACGGCAAGCATTGTTTAGTGCCGCCGGGGAAAAGAGTGTGATCAGTCGCGCGTAACGACACGCGGATAATGCCGCTTGTCTACGCCGCAGCAGTCTGTAATACTCGCCACCCGTTAGCAACGCGGATATTGATGATACAAAACTTGAATCGAGGATGCCGCGGGAGGAGATTATGCCCACATTAAAGGCACTACAGCAACTGGCGCAGAAGCACGGGACGCCCCTGTTCGTGGTGGACCATGACGAACTGCGCCGGAATTATGCCGCCTTTAAAAAATATCTGCCGCGCGTTCAGGCCTACTACGCGGTCAAAGCCAACCCGGATCCCGCTATTGTGCAGACGCTTTATGAAGCCGGCGCAAGCTTTGACGTGGCCTCGATGCCGGAGTTTGGAATCGTGCATGAGTACATCAAGAACCTGCCGGCCAAACAGCGCCAGGATTGGATCTGGGACAAGATCATCTACGCCAACCCGATCAAGGCCAACGAGACATTACAGGCGCTTGATCAATACAAGGCGCTGGTGACTTACGATAACTCCGAGGAAATCAGAAAAATCAAGCAGTACGCCCCGCACTCGGGACTCTGCTTGCGCCTTAAAGTCGCCAATACAGGCGCAATGGTCGAACTGTCGTCCAAGTTCGGCGCGGCATCGGGCGAAGCGGTGAATCTCATTCTCGAAGCCGACAAGGCCGGCCTCGTTGTGGAAGGACTAAGCTTCCACGTCGGCAGTCAGACCACCAACTTCGAGAACTACGTGCAGGCCATCAACCTCGCGGCCAACGTGTTCAAGGAGGCAAAAGACCGCGGCTATACGAAGATGTTCCTGCTGGATATCGGGGGCGGGTTCCCGGCGCCCTACGACACCACCGTGAAACCGTTCCGTGAACTGGCCCGGAAAATTAATGCCGAGCTTGATCGGCTCTTTCCCAAGGATATCCAAATCCTGGCCGAGCCGGGACGGTTCATGGTGGCAACGGCCGGGACTGCCATATCAAAGATCATCGGCAAGGCCGTGCGCGACGGCAAACTATGTTATTATGTTGACGACGGTGTTTACCGCACTTTCTCAGGCATCATCTTTGATCACTGCCAATACCACTTAAAAGCATTCAAAAAGGGCCCCACCCAGATTTGCACCGTCTTCGGCCCGACCTGCGACGCGCTGGACGTGATTTCGATGTCCGAGGAACTCCCCGCCGACCTTGAACGCGGCGATCTGCTCTACAGCAAAAACATCGGCGCCTACAGCGTCGCCTCCTCAACCCCTTTTAATGGGTTCCCGCCTGCCAAGGTTGTCCACATCAACCGGTAGTTTTCACTAACGATTCCAGATTCTCACTCGCAATCAATGCCGCATCCCCCTGGCGTTCCAGGAACGGAAGAACATCTTCCCTGATCTTGCCGATATCCAGTGTGGCGATCTTGTCATGCACGTAGCCTTTCCATTTGCCGCTGTCAAAAACTCTCGCCCCCTGCGTCTGATCCAGCGCGTTCTGCAGTAACACAAGATTGGGCTGGGGTTGCGGTCTTTGCGCCCGATACCAGATAAAGTCGTACCAATCCCTGCCCTTGGCATACTGACGTGTAATCAACGCGTGCAGTTTGCCGGCCATAAGTGATGGCAGGTCATAGCACCTGACCACAAACATCCTGTGGCGTTCAATGACCTGGTTCAGGGTCTGTGCCCCGTGCGGGGGACATGTGTCAATCTCCAGCTTAATTGATAGCTTTTGTTGTGCCATTGCCGCCAGCCCCGCATCTTTGAGCACTCCCCAAATCTTGATCCAAGCCACGTGCACCGTCTTACGGTCATTCAAGGTAACCGCGGCGTCGAGCCCGGCAAGCTGAAGGTCACGCTTTGTTTTGCTCATCCATTTTTCGGGGTCATAGCCCTTGCTGGAATCGAGCGAGAAATCCAAATCCTCGGAGAATCTTGGCAGACCATACAAAAACCTCAATGCCGTACCGCCGACAAAAGTGATACATTGAAAAGCCTCGCTTTCGTGGAGTGAACGCATAACCAGCGCCTGCATATATTCCCGAAGCACGTTCAGGCGCTGACTGGGGTCCGCGATATTTTTAGCAAGACTGATGGCTTCCTCTTTCACAGTTCCTTTACCCCTTTCATTTCCGCTTGAACGTATGCCCGCCAGTTTTTTACAGCCCGGACAAGCCGTGGTGAGTGAAACATCTCGGCGTATTTATTTAACTTTTTCAGCGACACCATCTCGAAGTTTTGGAATCGCATGGAGGCCATGCGTTCGGTGGTCCATTCCCCGTCCTCGATGTGCCAGAGATCCAGCAGGGCTTTCTCGGGCACGGCGATCAGTACCTTTTGGCGATCAATTTCCACAGTCTGATAACCGGCAAAGCAATCAGGCTTGATATGCTTGTATTGAAAGCGACCGAACTCATTCTCAAACAACCGCGGCCCACGCGTCGTGGCACTTGTATATAATACTACTTTCTCCGGAATCAGCCCGTAATATCCCAGCGCCCAGTGAAAGCTCAGGTATGACGGCGTGTAAATCCGGTTCGCCAGCATTGCGGGATTCGGGCTCACCTTCCGGTACGGCTCACCCAGCGCATACATGCCGCGCCGCAGGGATTTAAGCTTGCCTTGCCTGACCAGGCGCGACAACTGCATACGCAACGACTGCCTCGGCTCGCCCGAAAGTTGTGCAATCGTTGGCAAGTCAAAGTACGGCATATTCCTGGTTGCGGAAACAATATCGCTTAATTTCATATCTATTAATATACGTTATTGTATATTATTGTAAACAAATAAATTCAGCCGATTTATAAAGATTGTTGCCCAATAAAGATTGTTGATCGGCTTGACAAGAACATACAAACCTTGTATATTCCACTGAAAAGAGAGGTGTATCCCATGAGCAACGTTACCGTTAACATTTCGTTTCAAGACGCGCTCCTCACGGAAATAGACGCCGAGGCCAATCGCGAGTCGCGGTCCCGGTCCGAACTGCTTCGCGAGGCGGCCCGACTCTATGTGCGTCGGCAAAAACAGTGGGCCGATGTTTTCACCGTTGGGGACAAGCAATCTGCGCGTCTTGGGCTGACCGCGGCTGACGTGAATCGAGAGATTAGGACGGTGCGAACACGCGGGCGGAAAAACGCGTGAGAATCGTTTGTGACACAAACATTTTGGTGTCAGGGGTGTTTTTCGGCGGACACGCCCGTCGGCTCCTGATCTTGGCCGCCCAAGGTGACCTCGTTAACTTCACGTCGCCGGACCTGCTGCGTGAGGCAGAGGATGTGCTATTGCGGCCAAAGTTCGGTTTGCATCCCGACCAGGTCCTCAACATTATTGCTCTCTTCCGCGACACTTTTGAACTTGTTTCGCCTTCTTGTCGAATCAATGCCATTGCTGCCGATCCTACTGACAACATGGTTCTGGAGGCGGCCGAGGCCGCTTCGGCGCACTTCATTGTTTCCGGCGACAAGCATCTTCTTGACATGGCTGCTTGGCGGAGCATCCGCATCGTGTCGCCGGCAACATTCATGAAGGACATCATCGGCCGACAAAACCTTCGAGGTGACGCTTAACTCTTTGTGGTTCCGGTGGGCGGTTTGGGCGTCAGGGCGATCATGGGATTGGCCGCGGATACCGTGACGGTGGCCGTTGATTGCGCCAGTTCCTGCTTCAAGTCCCTGACGGTCCCGTCGAACGAGTCCTTACTGCCGGGCTTGATCTCCTTGATGTCCGTGGGCAGGCCGATCTTATCGAGGATGGCGACGAACGGCTCGGGATCGAGTTCCTCGACGTTCACCATCGTCTTCGGATCCCAGACGCCTTGGGCCACGAGCATGGCGGCGGCGACCGGCGGGACGCCGGCGGTATAACTAATGCCCTGGGACTCAACCTCTTCAAAGCATTTCTTGTGGTCCGAGACCTGGTAGATCAAGACCTCCCGCTTCTTGCCGTTCTTCCAGCCCTTGACAAAATTGCCGATGCAGGTTTTGCCTGTATATCCGGGAGCGAGGGTCTTCGGGTCGGGCAGGAGCGCCTTGACAACCTTGAGCGGCACGACCTTCTGGCCAGTGGTCAGGGTCACCGGCAGATGCGAGAGAAACCCGAGGGTGCGGAGCACCGTGAAGACGTTGATGTAGTGGTCGCCGAAACCCATCCAGAAACGAATGCTGTTCGCGTCAATGTTCTTCGAGAGCGAGTGCAGTTCATCGTGGCCGTTCAGGTAGATCGGACAGGGGCCGACGACCGGGAAGTCGTAAATGCGTTTGACGGAATGCGTCGGATACTCCTTCCACTGGCGGTCAATCCAGGTCCAGACCTTGATGAACTCGCGGAAGTTGATCTCCGGGTCAAAGTTGGTGGCAAAGTATTTGCCATGGCTGCCGGCGTTGACA
>JBDRSI010000276.1:0-4132 GCA_043825055.1 Verrucomicrobiota bacterium | reverse complement strand
CGGATGCCGGTGCGGGGCCAACAGGAAACCGATCCCGATATCGCGGATGCAGTCCTCCACGGTATCCGGCGGCGCCGCGATATAAATCCACCGCGCAACCAGGACGTCGGCCGTGCCGCAGGGACTGGTAACCGCCCGGTTGCCGTGCTTGGCCACCGGCACGCCTGCGCCGGCCACAACGAACGCGGCCGTGGTGGAAATGTTGAATGTGCCCGCGCGGTCGCCGCCTGTTCCGCAGGTGTCCACGACCGGCATGCCGCCGGTGTCGATCAGCACGGCGTGCCGCCGCATGGCGGCCGCGGCGCCCGTCAATTCCTCCACGGATTCGCCCTTCATGCGCAGGGCGGTCAGAAACGCGCCGATCTGTGAGGGGGTGAGCCGGCCATCCATGAGCTGGTCGAACACCGCGCCGGCTTCAGATGCGGCCAGGTCATGGCGGTCAATGAGCTTTTGCAGAACGTGTTGCATGGTGTCCCTTCATTCTCGTCTTGTGCACGTGGCGCTGTTGCCGCGTTTATCAGTTTCTTTGTGTAGCAGAGCAGTGCGAATTTCGTTTTAAAAAGGCGTCGGCGATTTCGGCCCATCTGCGCCGTTGCCGTGCTCGCGCATACAAGAGTATAGCGCTTCGCGCGACGTCGGCGCATCTGAGCCGAACTTGCCCTTGCTTTTTCAAATCCCGACTCTCCGGGAGGTCGGGAAGCGAAATTCGCCCTGCGTCCACATGCGGCCCATTCTCCATGGTTGGACTGGGTTTATAATGCGACGTTGATGGCTCAATTCTTTTCTGCATTCTGCATTCTACATTCTTCATTTCTTCCTGCGGCCAGCTCCAAAAAGTTGCGGAGCAAGTGCTTGCCGCCCGGCGTCAGAATTGATTCCGGATGAAACTGGACGCCGTAGGTTGCGTGCTGGCTGTGGCGCAGGCCCATGATTTCATCGTCCTCACTGGTGGCCTCGATCACTAATTCCGGGGGCAGGCCTGCGCGCATAATGGCCAGGGAATGATATCGCCCGGCCACAAAGGGGTTCTTGAGCCCCTGATACAGTCCCTTGCCGGTGTGATGGATGAGCGACGTTTTGCCGTGCATGATGGCCTGCGCGCCGGCCACCCGCGCGCCGAAGGCCGCGCCGATGGCCTGGTGGCCCAGGCATACGCCCAGCAGCGGGACAGTGCCGGACAGCCGGCGGATCAACGCCACGGAAATGCCGGCTTTCTCGGGCGTGCAGGGGCCGGGCGAAATTACCACGGCCTGCGGGCGCAGAGTGACCACGGCATCCACCGTGACGGCGTCGTTGCGGAACACCTGGATTTCGGCGCCCAGCGCGCCGAACGCATGCACCAGGTTGTAGGTGAACGAATCGTAATTATCAATGAGAATAATCATGAGGAATGGTTAATGGTTGATGGTTGATGGTTGATGGTTAATGGAAGAAGCTGGCAAAGTATCCATGGGTTTGGATTTTCCATGTAATCGGATTTTTCGTTCAATGCTTGTAATTAAATTCCCCAACTGATGAAGGCCGCCTTCGTATTCCGAGATGTTGTCGTCGTCATTAGCCGATAACAGGTTGACGTCCTTGGCATATCTGAGATGTGTCATTGTTTCGCGCGCTTCGCGGCGGCAACGATATAAGGACTGCAAATATTCAGTGCTGTATTGAGAATAAAATCCTTCGGTCATATTAGCGCACACCGATTCCGATGCCCGCAATAATTGACTCCGTAGCCACTTAAAATCGGACCGGAATGGGCGGCTCATTTTTTCGATCTTCAGTGCCAGTTCATAAAACAACTGATAAACCGGCATATCCTCAACATTTTCGATATGTTTCTTTTCCATGCTGCGCCTCATTGCTCATCAACCATTTACCATCACCCATCAACCATTCTTTATCTGGAGTCCGTTGGCGGCCAGGGCCACGGCGTTTTGCATGCCGCGTGCCTTGTGACAGGTCTCCTCGAATTCCTTCTGCGGGTCGGAATTGTAGACGATGCCGGCGCCGGCCTGGATGGCGATGGTGCCGCCGGCGATTTCCAGGGTGCGGATCGTGATGGCAAAATCCATACTGCCGTCGTAGCTGATGTAGCCCAGCGCGCCGCCGTAGGCCCCGCGCGGGTCGCTCTCCAGCTCGTGGATGATTTCCATGGCGCGAATTTTGGGTGCGCCCGACAGTGTGCCGGCGGGAAAAGTGGCGCGGATAACATCGGCGGCATCACAGCCCTGGCGCAGGATGGCTTCCACATGCGAAACAATATGCATGACATGGCTGTAGCGTTCGATTCCCATGTAGTCGCGCACCTGCACGCTACCGGTTTCGGCCACGCGCCCGATGTCATTGCGGCCCAGGTCCACCAGCATGATGTGCTCGGCCTTTTCCTTGTCGTCGGAGAGAAGTTCATCGGCCAGTTGGCGGTCCTGCTGTTCGGTGGCGCCGCGCGGGCGCGTGCCGGCAATGGGCCGCAGTTCCACGCGGTTGCCCGTGAGCCGCACCATGATTTCCGGCGAAGAGCCTACCAGGGCCTGATCGCCGATCTTGAGGAAATACAGGTAGGGCGAGGGGTTCAGCAGGCGCAGGGCGCGGTAAAGCTGGAAGGGCGGCACCTCCGAACGGGCACTGAACCGCTGACTCAGGACCGCCTGAATGATATCCCCGGCCACAATGTAAGCCTTGGCCTTGCGGACGATGTCCTGGTACTGGGTGCTCGTCATGTTGGAGGCAAACGTTACCGGCGGATAGACGCGGTTTTCGACGCGCGGCGCCGGTTGTTGGAGAATAGTCTCGATGGCCGCGATTTTCCGGCAGGCGGCCTCGTAGGCTTGTGCCGGCGAAGCCTGGTCAGCGGGGCGGGAGCAGACGATGACCATAATCGTGTGTCGCAAGTTGTCGAACACGATCAGGTTATCCACTTTCAGGAAGCGGCTGATCGGCCGGCTCCCGCCACGGACCGGCTTGGGCGTCGGCAGACGTTCGAACTCGCGGACGGCCTCGTAGCCGATGTAACCCACGGCGCCGCCAAAAAAGCGAGGCAGGCCCGGCATGGGGGCCGCGCGCACGCCCTGGTACACGGGCCGCAGGCGCCGGAGCAATTGCGGATCCGTGACGTCAGTGTGTTCGATTTCGAACAAAAGCTCGGGTTCGACGCCGATGAAGGAATAGCGGCCCCAGGTTTCGCCGCCCTCGATACTTTCGAGCAGGAACACGTTCGGGTTATCCGCGAAGCGCCGGAGCACGGAGACCGGTGTTTCGAGATCGGCCAGTATTTCCTTGCAGACCGGGATCAGGTCATATTTCTCGGCCAATGCGAGGTAGTCCTGCAGGGTTGTGTGTTGCATGGTGTTTCTATATATAGAAACAGTTGGGCGCGCTGTCAATAAAAAAATAAACTTTTTTTTGGGCGCGCGTTTTGCCCGGATATTTCACGGTCAAAGATTGTCCGTGAAATATCCGCTTTGGCCGCAACATGATGCGGCCAAAGTTTCGGTGCGGCGCAAGAGCGCCTTGCTCAAGGCTAACCCTTCGCCGCGCCGGAAGGCAAACCCTGAGCAAGTCCCGTCCTGCGGGACGCGTCGAAGCCCGCAGGGCGGACATTTCACGCCAAAGCGTGAAATGTACGGATTAGAATTGCGCTGCCGACGAACGATTCTATACTGGCCTGCGCCATGAACTGGATTACAGCAACCAAAACCGGTGTGATGCTGTCCGTACACGCCTGCCCGCGTGCCGCGCAGGATGCCGTGCAGGGTTTGCACGGGGATGCCGTCAAGATCCGCCTGCGGGCGCCGCCGGCGGATGGCCAGGCCAACGATGCGTTGATCGCGTTTCTCAGTCAAATACTGGATGTGCCCGCGCGCGACTTGATTATCTTGGCCGGCCACAGTTCGCGCCGCAAACGTGTGGCCATTGCCGGGATAACCGAAGCGGTCGTGCGGGCCAGGCTGGGACTTTGACCACGTTAGCACCTTAAACTTTGGGAACTGCTATAAAACACACTCGAAAAACATTAAGAATGGCCGCGTTAATAAAATTCCAAGTTCCAAATTCCAAGGAAACGCAATCAAGTAAAACAAAACGCACAAAACGGATGGAAAAATCGGATTTATTTTGTCTTCATTAGAATTTGAATATTCCT
>JBDRSI010000275.1:0-7630 GCA_043825055.1 Verrucomicrobiota bacterium | reverse complement strand
TATTTTTCGCCAATAATTTTACCGGATTTACGGCTGCAACATGTTATGTACTGTGCTGTCCCCGGTTCAGTGCCTTCTTTCTCTGAGCTGGCCCAGACTACCCATGTATTATCGCCTTTGGTGAAAACATGATTTGCTCCGCCTGAATGCATGACCGGCCCCCCTGAGAAAGAGTGCCTGGTAACAATTACCTGGTTGTCAAAACTGAGTTTGCCCGCAGGTGTTTTTTCCGGGAAAATGAGGGTTAAGACCATGTTATCAAGCAGTGACAAAACGGGAGGCCCGTTAATGTCATTATTCATTTCCTGGTGCTCCAGTCCGGCGCGGCGGCTGTCCGGCAGTTCATAGACTGTCCAACTTCGGCATTTGTCGCTGGAGTGCAGGAGTACGGATCGCGGGTTTTTACCGCGGTGTTCAAGCCTGAGTACCATGTAAGCATCGCCGTCTTTGTCGAATACCACATGCTCGGACGTAAAAGGGCCGGTGCTGAAAGTGCCGTCCCAGTCAGGGATGGCATTGGAAACAAACCTGGTAAAATCGAACCGCACCCACCTTTCATTTGCCAGGGTCATTACTTCACCCTGCGGGGTGCGGATATACGGTACATTCAGGTTGTCGAAGGTAACAATATTTGGTTCATACTGCGGGTTATACCCGAACTGATAACGTTCGTCTTGGAAGTATTTTCTGTGCTCGATAGGTGCGTAGGCAGGCCGGTCAAGCTCTTTTACGGATTCATAGTAAAGGTTTGTGCCAGCAATACTGGCGCGTGTGCAGGCGGCGAAAATTAAAAAAAAGAAACCGAATAAACACGCGCTTTGGATATGTCTTTTCATTGAACACCTCCACATCGGTGATTCGCGGTGAAACGCCGGCATCAGCTTTCACGTTTAGTAATTTATGGAAAATTACCATTGGTAAATTAAATTTGCAAGAAAAAAAACAAGAAAATATAATTTTTGGCATGGTTCAAATCAAGGTAACAGTTTCCGGGGCTCCTTCGGGGCTCCCGGAGTGCTCGGGGATTACAAATTACCAACGGATTTATCGCCGTTTCCTTCTGACTTTCAGTCGTTGGGGGGATGGCATTTGGTCGCTCAATTTTTCTGCTTGCGTTCCGGGAGGGATGTGGTAGGGTATCCGCTCATTGAGTCCCGACTCTCTACGAGGTCGGGATGGAAGCGAGTGTTCCCCCGTGCCACGGGGGAGAACCAAAGCGGATTGTTCCGATCCCGACCTCATGTGAGTCGGGACAAGGTCGGGACCAAAAAGGAGGACCTGTGGCTGATACAAATGAATTGTCTTTAACCGTTACCGTCAACGATCTATTGGATGCCGGCCTGCACTTCGGCCACCAAAGCAAACGGTGGAACCCGAAGATGAAGCGCTTTATTTTCGCCAAGCGCAGCGGAATTTACATCATTGACCTGGCCAAGAGCCTTGCCCAACTGCGGGAAGCCCAGCGCTTTGTTTATGAAACCGTCGCCCACGGCAAGGGCATACTCTTTGTGGGCACCAAGAAAGCGGCCCAGGAGATTATCAAGGAAGCGGCCACCCGGTGCGGCCACCATTACATCATCAGCCGCTGGCTGGGCGGCACGCTCACCAACCACCAGAACATCGCCAGCAGTGTCCGACGCATGCGTAAAATCCAGGAGCTCGACACGAACGGCTCCCTGGCCGCCATGCCCCAGAAGGAGGCCTCCCGCCTGCGGCACGAACAGGCCCGCCTCGAGCGCA
Source organism: Verrucomicrobiota bacterium (assembly GCA_043825055.1). Classification (GTDB taxonomy): domain Bacteria; phylum Verrucomicrobiota; class Kiritimatiellia; order JAAZAB01; family JAAZAB01; genus VSJD01. Next base: position 5,890 of record JBDRSI010000275.1, on the reverse strand, counting down.
ACCTGAGCGGTATCGCCAACCTCGCGGGTATGCCGGGCGCACTCATGGTCGTGGACGTGAACCGCGAAGCCATCGCCGTCAGGGAAGCCAACCGGATGGGTATTCCCGTGATCGCCATCGTGGATACGAACACCGATCCCGATCCGATTCAGTATCCCATTCCCGGAAATGACGACTCGACCCGCGCGATCAAGTTGATCATCAACGTCCTGACCGAGGCCATCATCAAGGCCGAAGCCGAATACGCCGTGGTGCGGGCCCAGGAAAAGGCCGCCGCAGCCGCCGCGGAGAAGGAGCGGCCCGCCACGGAAGCATCGCGCCCCAGGGCGCGCAAAGAACGGGGGGGCGACCACCGGCCGCGACGCGGCGGTGGAGGCGGACAACCGCAGGGCCGGAGCGCATCAGCGGCGGAAAAGAAAACGAACACGAAAGCCGAGGCGGCGGAAAAGCCGAAAGCCCCGGCAGATGACGCCAAACCGGCCTGATCAGAACTTTCGGTTTGTTTTAGACACGGCGTAAGCCCTTGGCCACCGGAAGAATCCACGCCCTCATGGGCGCGGCTACAAACATTGTCCGCCGTAGGCGGGTCCGCCCATGGCGGAAAATTCTTATAAATCGAATTAAGGAACGGACGTTATGACGGAAATTTCGGCGGCATTGGTTAAGGAACTGCGTGAAGAAACCAACGTGGGCAGGATGGAATGCAAGCGGGCCCTGGTCGAGACCACGGGCGACAAAGCCGCGGCCATCAAGATCCTGCGCGAACGCGGCGTCGCCATCGCGGCAAAGAAAGCGACCCGGGCGGTTAATCAGGGCGTGATTGCCTCGGCGATTGTCGGCGGCGGACATGCGGGAAGCCTGATCGAAGTGAATTGCGAAACCGACTTCGCGGCGAAAAGTCCGGGCTTCCAGGCCTTTGTACAGACCCTGGCGGAAAAGGCCGCCGCTAACGACATCAACTTGGCCGAAGCCGCCAAGGCCGAAGTCACGGCCAAGATCGCCGAAACAGGCGAAAATATTATCGCACGGCGCGCACGGCGCTATGCCCTGCAGGGCTTGGGGCTCGTGACGAGCTACATCCACCACGGCAGTATGCTCGGCGTCCTGCTGGAAGCGGGCTGTCAGCAGGCCGCGACCACGGCGAACCCGGTATTCCTGGAAACCATCAAGGATTTGTGTCTGCAGGTCGCCGCCGCCAATCCACGGTTCCTGGACCGCACGGGCATTCCGGCCGACGTCATCGCCGCCGAGCGCGATATTTGCGCCAAGCAGGTCAAGGGCAAGCCGGCCGCCATCGTGGATAAAATCGTGGACGGCAAGATGAAAAAATATTACGAGCAGGAGTGCCTGCTGGATCAGCCGTTCATCAAGGATCCGACCAAAACCATTACCACCCTGCTGAAGGAAAAAGGCGGCCTCGCGGGCGATATCCTCACCGTGCGGCGCTTCGCCCGCTTCCAGGTCGGCGAAGCGGTTTGAGCAAGAATTATTAAAACGGCCGCTGTTGTCGTCGACAATCAATAATCATAGAGGGGTTCCCGTCATGAAACCTGTCTCCCTGCAATTGTACACCCTGCGCGAAGAAGCCAAGGCCGATTTCGTCGGCGTATTGAAGCGGGTTGCCGCCATCGGATACAAGGGCGTTGAACCGGCCGGCCTGCATGAAATTGAGCCGAAGGAATTCAAGCGCATTGTGGAAGACCTCGGCATGGTCATTTCCTCAACCCATTCTCCATGCACGCGCGCCGACAATCTGCCTGAAACGATTGAGGTGCTCGGCAAACTTGGTGTGACCATGGTTGCCGCCGGATACGGCGGCAATGAGTTCAAGGACCTTGACGCCATTAAAGCCACAGCCGGGATGGTGGAAAAAATGGACCAGACATTGCGCGCCGCCGGCATCACCATGACGATTCACAATCACTGGTGGGAATTTGAAAAACTGGATGGCCGCCTCAAGTTTGAGATATTCGCCGAGCTGGCTCCGAATGTCCGGTTTGAAATGGACACCTACTGGGCCTCGAACTTCGGCGCCAACGATTCTGCAAAGCTTGTAAAAAAATATGCCAAGCGTTGCCCGTTGCTGCACATCAAGGACGGACCGCTTGTCAAAGACCAGCCCTTGCTGGCCGTGGGAAGCGGAAAAATGGACATTCCGGCCGTCGTCAAAGCGGCCGGCAAGGCAACCAAATGGCTGATTGTTGAGCAGGATACCAGCGCCACCGATATGTTCAAATGTGTTGAGTCCAGTTACAAGTATCTTACCGGCAATGGCCTGGCTGAAGGCAATCGCTGAGCCTATATAGCTTTGTCTACAAAGGAGCTTTCAGATGACAGAACCCATGAGGGTAGGCATCATCGGCTGCGGAAATATTTCCCAGGCCTATTTTACCGGTTGTAACATGTTTCCGATTCTCAAGGTTGTATCCTGTGCGGACATCAACATGGATGCCGCTAATACCAAGGCCGCGGAAAACAAGGTTAAGGCGCAGACTGTTGAAGAATTGCTTGCCGATCCCGAAATTGACATTGTCATAAATCTCACCGTTCCCAAGGTCCATGCGGCCATCAGCCTGAAGGCCCTCGAGGCCGGCAAGCATGTCCACTGCGAGAAACCGCTGGCGGTCAGCCTGGAGGACGGCAAGCGCGTGGTTAATGCAGCCAAAGCCAGGAAACTGCGCGCCGGCTGCGCCCCCGACACGTTCCTTGGTGCGGGCTTGCAGACCTGCCGCAAGGTGATTGAAGACGGCTGGATCGGCCGGGTGATCGGCGGGACGGCCTTCATAATGGGCCATGGACCGGAATCCTGGCATCCAAATCCCGCCTTCTTCTATGAAATCGGCGGTGGCCCGATGTTTGACGTGGGGCCTTATTACATAACAGCGCTGATTCATCTGCTCGGCCCGGTAAAATCCGTATCCGCCGTTGCGGTAAAGAGTTTTCCTGAGCGGATCGCCACCTCGAAACAACATTTTGGTAAACATCTTCCGGTTGAAGTCCCCACCCATAACAGCGGTTCGTTAATTTTCCACAGCGGCGCTGTCGTGACCGTATGCATCAGTTTTGACGTTTATCGCCATACGCATCGTCCGTTGGAAATTTACGGCGCCGAAGGCAGCCTGCAGGTGCCCGACCCGAATACGTTCGGTGGGCCCGTCCGTCTCTTCCGCCCGGGCAACGATGATTGGCAGGACGTCACGCTATCGCATCAGTATTCGCAGAACTCGCGCGGTATCGGCGTGGCCGATATTGCCCATGCCATCCGGAACGGCCGGCCGCATCGCTGCGATGCCGGGCTTGCCTGCCATGCGCTGGAGGTAATGCACGCCTTTGAGAAATCATCGCGTGAGGGACGGACCGTTGAGCTTGAAAGCAGTTGCCGCCAGCCGGCGCCGTTCCCGTTGGGGATGCTGCCCGGCGTGCTTGACTGATTACTACGCCGTGAAACTTGAACCTGCTTGTCAAACGCAGGGAGGAATTGGGGTCGCCCTTGAAATAGATTCTACTTCGTGAAATCTATTCTATTTTAGGTGCTCGACAGTCACATTAAGGGAAAGATTATGGTTTTCAGCATGATCCGCGCACAAAAAAATCTTACTACAGCCTATAGTCTACAGTCTACCTATCAGAGCAGCTACCCGACATGAAAATTCTGGTTACAGGCGGAGCCGGTTATATCGGCAGTGTTACGGCTGAACGGCTTCTTGATGAAGGCCACGCCGTGACCGTGTTCGATAACCTGGAGCGCGGCCACCGCGAAGCCCTGGATCCTCGCGCGCGGTTCATCACCGGCGACCTGCGCGACAGCGCGGCCATCGAGCGCGCCCTGATTCAAACCCGGTCGGAGGCCGTCGTCCACTTTGCCGCCTACGCGCTGGTGGGCGAATCCATGGAACACCCCGAGGCTTATTTCGGCAATAACCTGCGCGGCGGCATCAATCTGGCCGAGGCCATGCTGAAGGCGGGCACGCGCCGGATCGTGTTTTCTTCCACCTGCGCCACCTACGGCCAGCCCGACCGCTCGCCGATCACGGAAGATACGCCCCAGGCGCCCACCAACCCGTACGGCGAATCCAAGCTCATGTTTGAAAAAGTGCTGACGTGGTATCAGCGCCTGCATGGTTTCCAAACGGTCTTTCTCCGCTATTTTAACGCCTGCGGCGCCTCGGAAAAATACGGCGAGGACCACGACCCGGAAACGCACCTGATTCCTAATATTTTAAAAGTGGCCTTGGGCCAGCAGGCGGCCGTGAGCCTGTTCGGCGACGATTACGATACGCCCGACGGCACCTGCATCCGCGACTACATTCACATCGCGGATTTAGCCCAAGCGCATTGCCTGGCGCTGGTTAAGGATTTTACCGGTGCCGTCAACCTGGGCACGGGCGACGGCTATTCCGTGCGGCAGGTGGTGGACATGGCACGCCGGGTGACAGGGCATCCCATCCCCATCGCGCAACAGCCGCGCCGACCGGGTGATCCTGCCCGCCTCGTGGCCGAAGCCGCCAAGGCCGAGCACGTACTCGGCTGGCGTCCGAAGCACAGCCAGCTGGAAGAAATCGTCCGCACCGCCTGGGCCTGGCATCGCACCCACCCGCAGGGATATGGGAAATGACGGAGCAGAGAAGCAAACATCGAACATCCAACTTCGAACGCCGAACATCGAATGACGGAATAAGAACGAAACCGAATTCAAGACACATTGACAAAAACAGCGAATGACAATCAGCAAGGAGAAACCCATGGCGCCCAAACAACCATCCAAACCGGAAGAAGTTAAGGACACCAAGAATACCAAGGTTGACCTGGAAAGCGTGTTGGCGCAAATCCAGAAACAGTTCGGCGAAGGCGCCATCATGCGCCTGGGCGATGCCTGCACCCAGGTGGCAATCCCCTGTATTTCCACCGGCTCCTTCTCGCTCGACATGGCGCTCGGTATCGGCGGCCTGCCCCGGGGACGCGTCACCGAAATTTACGGGCCGGAGTCGTCGGGCAAGACCACCCTGACCCTGCATGTCATCGCCAACGCCCAGAAGGCGGGCGGCGTGGCGGCGTTTATTGATGCCGAGCACGCCATGGATCCGCTCTATGCCAAGAAAATCGGCGTGAATATTGATGACCTGCTGGTATCCCAGCCCTCCTCCGGCGAGGAAGCGCTGACCATCGCCGAGACCCTGATCCGCAGTAACGCCATAGACATCGTGGTGATTGATTCCGTGGCGGCCCTCACACCGCGGGCGGAAATCGAGGGCGAGATGGGCGACCCGCAAATGGGCCTGCAGGCGCGGCTCATGTCCCAGGCGCTTCGTAAATTGACGGCGGTCATCTCGACCTCCAAGACTTGTTGTATTTTCACCAACCAGCTCCGGGAAAAAATCGGCATCATGTTCGGCAACCCGGAAACCACGCCCGGCGGCAAGGCGCTGAAATTTTATGCCTCCGTGCGGCTGGACATCCGCAAGATCGGGTTCATCAAGGACGCCACCGGCCAGATCGTCGGCAACCGCACCAAGGTGAAAGTGGTCAAAAACAAGGTGGCCCCGCCGTTTATCGAGGCGGAATTCGACATCCTGTACAACGAGGGTATCTCCTGGTCCGGCTCGATCGTGGATGCCGCCATCCATTACAACGTACTGGACAAACGGGGTTCCTGGCTCTCGTTAGATGGCGAGCACATCGGCCAGGGCCGCGAATCGGCCGTTGAACTGGTCAAGGCCAACCCGGAGATGCAGAACAAACTGATCGCAAAGATCAAGGAAAAGATGAAAAGCGCGCCGGCAACGTAAAATGCAGAATGCAAAAAACAGAAGTCCGAGATCTAAAGTCAGGGGCATGTTGCCCAAATTGAGATGCTTCGCTACGCCCTGCATGACAAGCCTCAAGAATGAAA
>JBDRSI010000274.1:0-6181 GCA_043825055.1 Verrucomicrobiota bacterium | reverse complement strand
CGGTCACCGCATCGTCCTTGGTCCCGTGCCGCTGGAAGCAATCCAGCGCGCCACGCAGAAGCTGTTGCGTGAACAGGTCGTTAAACCGGCTGATCACGATGCCGAACGTCAAATCCTGCGCCATTAAACTGCCCGCGATTTCCTTGGTTTTCATGGTCGGTCCTTTCTGTTTTGGTGTTTTCCTGCGAGGATTCTTACCACGCGCCGCGCGTGGTTGATTTTCTTTGGTTGCCACGTCGTCTGGCAAGTGGCCACTTAGCGCCCAAGGCGCTGACGTGGCGGCTTTGCCGCGCTAAGTGTTCCATGGGTAATCTTCCAACTTCTTTCTTCTCCGGTCCGTCGTCTGTTGTCCGGCCTTCAGCCTCTCTTCACAGCCAGTGCCCCAGCTTCTTCTTTTTTGTGTCCAGATATTTCCTATTGTATGGATTGGACGGCAAAATAACAGGAATTCTCTCCACAATCTGAATGCCGTAGCCTTCCAGGCCGATGACTTTCCGGGGATTATTTGTCATCAGCCGGATTTTTTTGAGACCTATGTCAGAGAGAATCTGGGCGCCCGTGCCATAATCGCGCAGATCGGCCGGGAAACCCAACTTCTTGTTGGCGGCGACTGTATCCAGGCCTTGCTCCTGCAGGGCGTAGGCGTGGATTTTATTGGCCAGCCCGATGCCGCGGCCTTCCTGGCGCATGTAAAGGACTACGCCGGATTTGGCCGCGGCCACCTTTTGCATGGCGGCACGCAGTTGCGCTCCGCAATCACAGCGCAGAGAGCCGAAAACATCGCCCGTCAGGCATTCGCTATGCACGCGCACCAGGGCGGATTTGGCGCGTGCCGGATCGCCCATTACCAGGGCAATGTGCAGATCGCCATCCGGCAGGGATTGGTATAATCGTAATTTAAACAGGCCGAACGCGGTGGGTAACAGCGCCTGCCGGACGCAGGTAACCAGCTTTTCACTGCGGCGGCGATAGGCGATCAGGTCGGTCACCGACGTGATGCTCAGGTGATGATGCTTGGAGAACTGGAGCAGGTCGGGCAGGCGCGCCATACGACCGTCATCCCGCATGATTTCACAGATGATGCCGGCCGGTTTCAGGCCGGCCAGCCGCGCCAGATCAATAGCCGCTTCCGTGTGGCCGGCCCGGCGCAGGACGCCGCCCTCCCGCGCGGCCAGCGGAAACACATGACCCGGGCTGACCAGATCACCGGACCGGGATTTCTCATCGAGCAACACGCGAATGGTCCGGGCGCGATCATGGGCGCTGATTCCGGTTGCTATACCCTGGCGGGCATCCACGGACGCCATGAATGCGGTGCGAAAGGTGTCCGGCGCGTGGGTGGAGGACATCTTGGTGATATTCAATCGGGTCAGGCGATCCTGGGTCATGGCTACGCAAATCAGGCCGCGCCCGAAGCGGGCCATGAAATTAATCGCCCGATCGGTTGCTTTCTCGGCCGCAATCACCAGGTCGCCCTCATTTTCGCGCGCCTTGTCGTCCACGATGACGACCATGCGGCCGCGCCGAATCTCGCGGATAACATCCTCAATTGGATGGAAGGGGGTAATATTGTTTTTCTTCATAAATCCAGTATGATGACCTGGGGTATCTCGTCCCAGCCCCGGGCCGTTTTCAGAGTCTGCAGGCGCTGCCGCACTTGCTCGCGGATGTCGGCAACCAGTGCCGTGCTCTTGGCGCTATGGCGCGGACATCCCAACATGCCGGCGGCCACTGTGTTTGCATGCCGGAGCCCCAGCAGTCCATGGCCCTGGCAATGGTCCCACAGGACCGCTACCCGATCAACCACGGCCCGCACCACATTCAGAGCCAGTAATTCCAGGCTGGTTGACGCCGGCAGGACCATCCGTTCCAGGTCCAAGACCCACAGCGTGCCGTTCAGCGGCCCCGTCAGCGAAGACGTCCGCACGGCCCGTGTCGAAAGCAGGATGTGCCAATGCATCATGGAAATATCCGGCGCCCATACGGCTTCCACAAAGGTGGCGGGTAAATTCAAAGCGTGGCCCTGGATTTCCAACAGACGGCGCGCTGTCTGTTCTTCGCCCACTGACCATAGCGCGCGTCCGATCAGCAGGAGCAGGTATTCGGCCGGCAAGCCTCCGTTCCGGCTGATGGCGCCATCCAGCGACGAGGCGGCAAAGGCGGGATGCTGGCGCCGGATAAAGGCCGCAATGGCTTCCGCCAGTTCGCGCCGGTAAGCCGTGGCCGTCGCCTGGCCATCATCCCCCGCCGGCTCGATTTCGTCGGCAATGTAGGCGGCCAGGGTCTGCTCCGCATGTTCGTCCGCCGCTGGTGGATTCCATATCATATTTTGTCGTAATTGCTCACAAGGTAGCAGTGTCTTGCTCGTACCAGACGGATGTTTTTACCACGGATATCACGGATAACACTGATAAGGGAAATAAAATCCATTCAGATGTCCTCTGTCCTTATAATTTTATTTGAATCAGAAGTATCCGTGCCCACGCCTTTAGCGTGGCAAGCCTCCGTGCTCGCCCCGCTTCGAGCGGGGCAATCCGTGGTGAATAGTTACGTTTTGCCGATAATGCCTTTGACTTCCGTAAGAAACTGGTTGACGTCTTTAAACCGGCGATATACCGATGCAAAGCGGATATAGGCCACTTCGTCCAGCTTTTCCAGGCGTTCCATGACTTTTTCGCCGATGGCCGAACTGGGCACTTCGCGGTCGTTCTCATTATCCAATTCTCTGAGGATGGAGTCGGCCATGGTTTCAATCTGCTCGGCGCTGATCGGCCGCTTCTGGCAGGCGCGCAGAATCCCCTTGATCAATTTATTGCGATCAAGCTCCTCGTGCCGACCGTCACGTTTGATAACCCGGAGATGGGTCTTGATGATTTCCTCATAGGTCGTGAAGCGATGCCCGCATTGCAGGCAAACCCGGCGCCGGCGGATGACGTCGCCTTCCCGGGCCGACCGGCTGTCAATGACCTTGTCATTAAGATGTCCGCATTTCGGGCAACGCATGGCGTGGTGTTCTTCCGGATAACGTTCGCATAATCCCTGCTGACGAAAGGCAATATCTGAAAACACCCTTATTCTATTGAATCGGCGGCACAAGGGAAGCTGTTTTTTTCGCGGCGCCGTCAGCGGCGTTCTTTAGCACTCCACGCTCGACGCTTGATGCTCAATATGTGTTTCCGCCTTCAGGTCGGAAGTGCACTGAGGACAGCGCACGGCCTTGATAGCAATGGTCGAACAGCAAAATGGGCAGGTCTTGGTCGTGGGTTCCGCGGCTCGACTGAGCTCGCCGAAGTCCGGCGTCGGCGCCGGGGCCGCCAGAAATGTCCGTTGTTTCAGGCGTTGAATGAATTGAATCATCATGAAAATTACAAAAGCCTGAATGACAAAATCAATGACGGTGTTGATGAACAGCCCGAGATTGATCGTGGCGGCGCCGGTGGCCCTGGCCGCTTCAAGGGTGCTAAAACGCTGCGTGTTCAGATCAAAACACAGGGTGGCGAAATTGACTTTGCTGACCAGCACACCCAGCGGCGGCATGAGGATGTCGTTCACCAGGGAGCTGACAATTTTGCCGAAAGCGCCGCCGATGATGACGCCGACGGCCATGTCAATGACATTGCCGCGTATGGCGAATTCCCGGAATTCTTTTAACATGACCTTTCCTCCTTGCTTCTGAAAATGAGCTGGTCGCCTTCTTTCAGGCGGGCCCAAGGGAACCAGCCGGATTGCATTTCCAGCACGCCCCAGGCCGGCCAGCCGCCCCATACCACGCGAAAGGGCTTCACGCGGGCGGCCATTCGGACCACGCGCCCCTCGCGCGAAAAGAAGATAACGTCCAGCAGAAAGCGCATAAACCCCGTATGAATCGCGCGGCAGGGCGCCAGAACCAGTCCGTGATCCGTACCCAGGGAAGCGGCGCCGATCAGTCCGCGCGCCCGGCGCCAGGAACCGGAGCCCCATTCGACATCGTGTACCAGAGGTAAGCCATCCTTGCGAAACACGGAGATCATATAATGAAGGTAACTACATGGGAGTAGTTTCAGGCGCGCCTGTAAATTTGAGGGTTCTGTCGTCGGCATTCTTCAATGACGGCGATCTGACGCCGCACTTGTTCCGGCGTGATTTTCAACGGCGTTCCACGGGTGAGCGTCTTGTAGAGTATGGTGTAAAAAATCCCCGTTATGTCTTGACTGGCCGCGGTGGCAGCCGAATAGCCGGCCTGCTTGGATTTTGTGTCCGCCACGGGCCATGAGCCGGTATGCCAGGTCAAACTCTCTTGCGGATAGGCCGGCGTGCGGTCGGGTTTGAAGAGCGGGTCCTTGATCAATTTCTGTTTGGGCGCTTCACTGAGCTTGAAATATTTCCATTCCATGCTGGCCGTGGTGCCCTTCATGCCGCCCCGGGTGCCGTAGACGTTGTAGATGAAACACGGATAGGCGCAACAGGATGAGATTTCCATATCAATCGTCGGATGCCCCCGACCACTCAAGATCAATTTGACATGGTCTTCGGCGTCACCAAACGAGTTGTCGGTGTGATCCATGAAACACGTTACGTTCGGCATGCCCTCGCCGAACAACTGCAGGGCCTGGTCCAGGGGGTGCGGACCCGTATTGGCCAGATTGCCGCCGTTGCGGCTTTGCATGGTCTGCCAGTCCCAGCGCCGGTTAAACCCGTTGAAGGCAATCGAAATCTGCACGATGCGGCCCAGCACGCCGGATTTGACCACCTTCTGCACCTGCACGAAGTAAGGGGCGAACCGGGACTGCTGGTAGATGGCGAAAACTTTCCCGGATTTCTTGGCCGCGGCAATCATTTGATCAACCTGTTTGACCCTTGGGGCCAATGGCTTTTCGCAAAGCACGTTATAGCCGGCTTTCAGAATTTCCAGGCTGACCGGCACGTGCATGTGACTGTAGGTTGCGTTGACGATCAGGTCCCAGATCCCGGCGCTTGAACAGGTCATGGTAATCGGTATACACATCGCAAGCATATTCTTCGGCCGCCCGGCGCTGCCGCTCTTTCAGGAAATCTACGGCCGCCATGATTTTAAACCGCGCATCTGTCTTAAAATAAGCGCCGTGAATGTCCCGGCCGCTTCGTCCTTGACCGATAATCGCCACCCTGATTTTCTTCATTTGATCCACTCTCCTTAAAAATGCGTTTCCTGCTCCGGGTAAAATTTGCTAATGGTGTTTAATTAAGCATAGAACCCCGGCGGTTTCAAGTGAAAAACACGGGGCGCGAGCCACGGATAGGTGATTGCCCCAGCAAGCCAGCGCCTTCATCGCGCATATGGCTGGCGTAATATCCACCATGCCCGGCGGCGGCTTTGGCCAGTTGCACAACCTCGGCCGTCTCCGTGTAATTGCCGGGCACATAGGTCAAGCCGGTAGAAAGCCCGGCGCGCCCGACTATAGCGGTCGCTATTCGCAATGGAAGAACTGGCTGCTGCCGGCCATGGGGCACAAGGCGGCCGCCATCCGGGCCATGGCCGGGTGGGAATGGCTGAACCTGCCGCTGTATTACGGTTCGTGCGCTGCTGAAAAAATGATCCTGCCGGAAGCGTTTGTGCGCCTGCCGGATTTGGGGCCCCGCGGGATCGAAACCGTGAAACAAACCCTGGCTGACCAGGGCCGCTGGGAGCGCTGCCTTGATGCAATTGCCGAAGCGCGCTGCCGCATTTTAAGCTCCCTCCGCCTGGTTGAATGGATGGCGAATAAGATTTGCCGGCAGCCATAATTTTCAGCCCTATGTTTTGGTGCAGTCAATATATGCGCCATAATACAATATAAAAATGTCGCACTTTTCTGAATAATAGAGACAAAACGACACAATATGACGATAAGTCGTAAAAGGATAAATAAAATAAATTAGTCGTATTTATCTTACATTCAACATGATATTATTATAATGCTGGCAACAAACAGTATCTTGGCATATTACTTGCTATCTATATTATTGCAAATTTACATATTAATGATAAAGAAACTGATTGCTTTCAGGAGAATTGCCAATGTCAAAAGTATTAGGCATTGATTTAGGTACGACCAACTCATGCATGGCTATTATGGAAGGCGGCCAGCCGGTGGTTATTCCCAATGCGGATGGGATGCGCACAACGCCCTCCGTGGTGGCCTTTACCAAGAGCGGCGAACGGCTGGTCGGTCAGGCGGCCAAG
>JBDRSI010000273.1:0-10416 GCA_043825055.1 Verrucomicrobiota bacterium | reverse complement strand
TGCCGCGGTGCGAGCAAAGTTGCACAGATTTTGTGCGATCAAAGTTTCCATTATGTAAGAAGGTGATAATTTGGCATAGAATATGCGTATGAAAAAAACTATCAGCAACTATCGGGTCGACATGCAGCGCCGTTCGTGCGGCACGTGCTGGCGAATGTACGCAAGGGCGAGATAAATGTTAAGGAAGCGGCGGAGGCTTTGGATGTCAGTCGGCGACGAATCTATCAACTCTATAGCGAGTATCTCGCGGCCTGTGCCCGGCAACAGGAAGAGCAGTGGGTTCCCGGACGATCAGGCGGAGATCACAGCGTCGAGTTGTCGAAAGAGGCCGACGAGTTGCTGAGAAAACTCCTGGGCTCCAAGCCTCCGTTGTCATACAGCTTTGCGGCATCAGAAGTTCATCGGCGCCTGGGTATCGAATTGGATCGCGCCGGTGTTAGAAGATGGGCGTTCAAAGAAAACCTCCAACATGCCGGTCCGGTCAAGAGGGCGCGGGCAGCGGTGCGTCGTTGGCAATGCTCAGAAGTGGGCGCGTTGTGGCAGTTGGATGCCTCAACGCATCCCTGGTTCGGAGACTATGGCCCAAAGACAGTCCTCCTGAACATGATGGACGACTGTAGCCGCGTGATTACGGGTGCCCGGCTATATGCACGCGAAGCCCTTCTGGCTTACTTCGACTTCTTGCCCAGAGCTTTCGAAGAATATGGTCTGCCGCTCCTGTTCTATGTCGATTATCATAGCTTCTTCTTCAGTCAGAATCCGGAGATCCTTACCCAAATTGGACGGGCACTGAAGTTTTATGGCATGTCATTGAAATATGCGCCGACGCCACAGGCTAAGGGTAAAATCGAACGTAATCATCAGTTCTGGCAGAACAGGCTTCCGCCGCTATTCGTGATCGAGAAAGTCCCCGAGGTCAGCGCCGCAAATGTGATTATCGACATGCTACGACCTCATCACAACCAAAAGGAAGTCCACAGAGAAATCCAGTGTACGCCCGCGTCAGCATGGCAAGACGCGTTGCGCGAGGGTCGTTCCGTTCTTAGACCTGTACCCCGCTGTCCTTGGTGGAAATATATCTGGAGTGTCAGATCGACAGTGACCGTCGGATCAGATGGACGCATACCCGTAGGAACACAGCGGTTGAGAGTGGAACTACCACCTCGTCAGAGGCTTGTGATGTGCCAATGCCCATCAGGAGAGATCACTATCCTTCAAGAGCCTCCTCAGGCTGGTAAAATGCCGGTCGTTGTTCTAAATTATCATTCCAGTTCAAAAGTGCAACTTTGATCGCACAAAATTATTGCAGCTTTGAAAAGCACGCGACACGAAACACGAAAGCGCTTGATACCCAGGCTTCATTCGTGGTAAGAATAGTCCATTAAAGAGGGAATGTTATTTCAGGAGGTCACCATGAAAGCTATTAGATGGATCGCGATGCTGGGGATCTGTTGCATGTCCGTTCCGGTTTTCGGCGATCTCGACCTCCCGGACTCGTCCGACAAGTTGGAGAGTCGTCCCGACCTCCCGGAGAGTCAGGACGCGGCGGCGGTCGCCAATATTACCGCGCCTGAACCGACAGCTACGGCTGTACCGGCCGTTACGGCTGTAACCAACGCGGAAGTTGCGGCGCCCGACGTCAACGACGGCTCCACCGCGTTGCACGAGGCGGCCCAGTTCAACCGGCTGGACGAAGTCAAGCTCCTGCTGGAAAAGGGCGCCGCCATCAACGCCGCCAACAATGTCGGCATTACACCATTGCACCTGGCCGCGCTGGCCGGGCACACCGATATGGCCGCTTTGCTCCTGGCTCACAAGGCCGATGTCAAGGCCAAGGATATATTCGGTCTGACGCCCCTGCACTGCGCCGCGCAATATGGGCACGCAAATACCATGTACTTGCTGCTCACTAACGGCGCTGAGATCGAATCCAAAACCAATACCCAGGGGCTGACACCCTTGCATTGGGCGGCCTTCTGGGGCCATATCGAAGGTATTAAATGCCTGCTGAGTTCCGGCGCCGACATTAACGCCCGTGACAATATCGGCAATACGCCTTTGGTTTGGGCCGAGGCCTACGGACAACACGACATGGCCCGCCTCCTGGCCCGCAAAGGCGGCAAGGGCCATAATCACGAAAAGCTCTACGGGCTGAATGCCTCGTGGCATCTTGATTAAAAAATGGTTGATGGTAAATGGTTGATACGGCCTGACTGATCCAAAGTTTCCCCGCTCCCATTCATTTTTTGCCACACGCCATGAGTGGATGGCCATCCATGGTTATCTTTCCATCGGCCATCATCCATTTACCATCTACCATTATTCATCAACCATTCACCATAAACCATTGACCATTATTTGGAGTCCGATGCTTGCCGATTACCATATTCACACGAAGCTCTGCCATCACGCCGAAGGCGAAGCCTCCGCATTTCGCGCGCGGGCCGTGGATCTGGGCCTGCCGGAAATTTGTTTCACCGATCATGTACCCAACCCGGATGGTTACGATCCGGTCAACCGCATGCATCTCGACCAGTTTCCATTGTATCGAACAATGGTTGCGGACTTGGCGCGCGCGCGCCAACCGGTGGTCTTGTTCGGCATCGAAGCCGATTATTACGACGGCTGTGAGCGCTTTCTCCAGGACTGGCTCACGCGCCAGGAGTTCGACCTGGTGCTCGGTTCAGTGCATTACATCAACAATTGGGGCTTCGACAACCTGGCGGAACGGCACGTATGGGATTCCGTGAATGTCACAAACACTTGGCGGACCTATTTTGACCTCATCGGCAAGCTGGCCGACAGCCGATTGGCTGATGTGGTTGGGCACCTGGACCTGCCAAAAAAATTCGGACACCGGCCCTCCGACCGGGATTTGAGGGAAATGGCTCAGCCCACCCTGGATCGCGTGGCAGCCGCCGGCATGGCCATTGAAATCAATTCCTCCGGCCTACGCCGGCCGGTCCATGAAATCTACCCCTCAGCCCTGCTCCTGTCGCTGGCGAAGGAACGGGATATTCCGATCTGCTTCGGCTCCGATGCGCATCGGCTGGAGGAATTGGGCTGGCAGTTCGACGCCTCGCTGGCACTGGCCCGCAGTGCAGGTTATACTCACGCCGTGCAATTCCGCCGCCGTCGCCCTCTGCCATACGCGTTGCCGACTCTCTAATGCGGGCAAGGCCCACAACCCAATAAATTCCAAGTTCCAAAATCCAAATTCCAAGGAATAGTCAAATTCTAATAAAAACAAAATAAATTCTGGTTTTCTTTCCGTTTTTTACCTTTGCCTTAATTGATTGCATTTCCTTGGACTCTGAAACTTGGATTTTGGGATTTTATTGGCGTGGCCATGCTTGATGTTTTCTTGCTTTTTATAGCAGTTCCCAACGTTCAAGACACGCCGAATACATCAACATGTCCCGCCACTTTTCGCCTTTACGGCCCAAGTGCCACAGACCTTTCCGGCAAATGACCAGGTGACAACCGTTGCGGCCAAGCGCGTCCGGATCCACGCGCAGAACCGCGCTCTGATGCGCACCCAGTAGCTGATGTTCCGATTCCGTGGCATTGCGCCCCTTGAGCGGCAAACCATTTTCCGAGACCGCCATCTGAAGACCGGCCCCCCGATAGGGCGCGCCTTCCCAGAGGCACGGGTAGCGGTTAAAATAATCCGGCTTGCACCGCGCGGCCAGCACGATTTCGAAGGCCGCCGGCAAAGCGGCAATATGCCGGAAAAAATCAAAGTTCGGCTGTTGCCGCTGACTTTCAAACACCGCCAGGGGATCCACGCCCAACAGGTTCCACCCGTTGAAGTTGGCATGCCCGTGTTTAAATTTTTGCGCGCGGTACCACTGACTGAAGCGCGCGTTCAGGATCAGCCCGATTTCGAAATGGAGGTGCGCTTGGGTTAGGGGGATCGGCGGATTGGCCGTGTGGCCGATGATCCCCAGCACATCCCCCGCGTTTACGAATCGTCCCCGGATCACGCCGGGCGAGAGGGTCGCCAGATGCGCGTAGAGCGTATAGACAATCCCGGAAGGACAAGCATGGGTGAGCACCACATATTTGCCGTAATTCGAATTCCCGGCTTTCGAGTTGACATAGGCCACCGGCGCCGTTCGCCACGGCATACACAGCATCCTGTGGACGGCCGGCGGCGTCCCGTTGGCCGACGGCGATATCCACGCCTTCATGAAAGGACGCCGCCAGGCCTTTGCCATAACTGGCGGTACGCACCGAGCCGAACAGCGCGGATTCGGACCGGCTGGAGGCCGTCGGCTGAAATACATCAGGGTCATTCCGGTCGAGCACCTGGTCAGTGGGAAACACGAGATGCTGGAATGGGTTGGTCGCCGTCCGGCCAACGAGCGGCAGGTCCAAGCCCGGCGTTTCCGGTTCTTCGTTCGGCGTGCCCGGCGCCTTTGCTCGGAAGCACAGATACAAAACCAGGCCCACGAAGACGAGTTCGAGGATCACAAGCAGGGCTATGGCCCCATACCGGCGGCTTTTATCTCCTGACTTCATGCGGTTCTCATATTATGTGGAATCAAACGAGACGCAAGCGCGATGATGCGTAAAAAAAATAACTTGCCGCGGTGCGCCGCGCGTGTATAAAGAATGCCAGGCAATCGAACATCATCCGCGCGTTATGACGCGCGGAAAGGAGACGGCATGAAAGCTGAAGTGCTTGAGCGATGGACTTGCGACGACGCAGCGGACTTGTACGGCATCCGGAATTGGGGTAGCGGCTATTTTGATATCGCCGCCAGCGGCGACATTGTGGTCAAACCGTTCGGACCGGCCAACGAGACGAGCATCAGCATTATGGACCTCATTGCCGGGCTCAAGGCGCGCGGGCTCAATATGCCGATCCTGTTGCGCTTTGCCGACATCCTGTCATCGCGCATCAAGCAGTTGTACGAACACTTCAATACGGCCATCCGCGATTACGGCTACCAGGGCGGGTACCGCGGCGTGTATCCGATCAAGGTCAACCAGCAGAAACAGGTCGTGGCCGAGATCATGGAATTCGGCCGGCCTTATCATCACGGGCTGGAAGCCGGGAGCAAGGCGGAGCTGATGGCCGCCATCGCCTATACCGAAGACCCCGAAGCGCTCATCGTCTGCAACGGCTACAAGGACGAAGAATTCATTGACCTGGCGCTGTACGCGCTCAAAATGGGCGTCCAAACCATTCTCGTCCTGGAAAAGCCGGAAGAGCTGGCCATGATCCTGAACCGGGCCGCCCAGATGGGCGTCAAGCCCCGGCTCGGCGTGCGGGTCAAGCTTTCCAGCCGCGCCGGCGGCCACTGGGATGGATCCGGCGGGGACCGCAGCATGTTCGGCGTCAATGCCTCGCAGGCCATCGAGATCATTGATCGCCTGCGCAAGGAAGCCATGCTGGACTGCCTGCAGATGCTGCACTACCACCTGGGTTCGCAGGTTTCCAACATCCGCAATATCCGTTCGGCCCTGCGCGAGGCTTGCCGCCTTTACGTGGAAATGGCGCGTGAAGGCGCCGCCATGGGGCTGATCAACATCGGCGGGGGCCTGGCAGTGGATTATGATGGCTCGCACACTAATTTCGCCAGCAGTCGCAATTACACCGAACAGGAATACGCCGCCGACGTCGTGGAAGCCATCATGAGCGCCGTCAAGGAAGAGGGGATTCCCCACCCCACGATTGTCAGCGAATCGGGCCGCGCCACGGTCGCCCATCATTCCGTGCTGGTCTTCAACGTGCTCGATGTGAGCCGGTTCGAGCCGCCGACCATGGCCACGGCCGATGAAATGCCGGCGCATTACCACGAAATGCTGAATAACCTGAAGGACGTCCGCCAGTCGCTCTCCACGAAAAACCTCCAGGAGTGCTATCACGACGCCGTTTATTACCGCGACGAAATCCGTTCGCTCTTCACGCATGGCCAACTGACCCTGCGAGAGCGGGCGATCGCGGAAACACTGTTCTGGGATATCATTTGCCGGATCGCCGCCGAAAGCAAAGAACGCAAATATGTGCCCGAAGAACTGCAGGGCTTGGAAGTGGCGCTGGCCGATCTCTACTATTGCAATTTCAGCGTATTCCAGTCGCTTCCCGATTCCTGGGCAATTGACCAATTATTCCCCATCATGCCGATTCACCGCCTTCAGGAAATGCCGACGCGCCAGGCCACTCTGGCCGACATTACCTGCGACTCCGACGGCAAGATTGACCGCTTCATTGACCTGCACGACGTGAAGAACACCCTCCCTCTACACGAACTGCGCGGCGAAGATTATTACCTCGGCGCGTTCATGGTGGGCGCCTACCAGGAAACCCTGGGCGACCTGCACAACCTGCTCGGCGACACGAATGTGTTACACGTCCGCGTAGGCAAGGACGGCACGGTGGAATACGCCAACGAAATCGCGGGCGACACCGTCGCCGACGTGCTCTCTTATGTGGAGTACGACCCCCGCGACATGATCAACCGCGTGCGGATCATGGCCGAACAGGCCGTGCGCGATAATCACATCACGGCCGTGGAACGCCGCGAAATCATGTCCGCCTACGAGACCGGCATGCGCGGGTACACCTATTTTGAAAGCTGAAATCGAATTTCCGATTTGCGATTGCCGATTGAAAAGGATTATCGAATTCACATAATCTATCGAGTCAATTGAACTCAAACCAATCCAAATTCCAAAATCGAAAACCAGGCTCAGCACAGGCGAGTCGCCTGCCTGCGCCGGTGTGTCCCGCCGAAGCGGCCTCGCGAAGGAGGAAGCGCTTCCTCCGTCGTCCCGACCTCTCGGAGAGTCGGGACTATGGCGGACAAGTCGCCCAGGCAAGTCGGCAATCGAAAATCGGCAATCGAAAATTTCTTCACTTCCTGGAATACGATCCCGCTTACGTCCACAACCCCTGCGCGCCTTACGCCGTCCTGCCGGCGCCGTATGAGCGCACGGTCAGTTTTGGCCGGGGCACAGAGCGCGCGCCGGCGGCCATTCTCGCGGCCAGCGTGCACATAGAGCCTTTTGACGAGGAACTGTTCCAGCCCTTGGGCTTGGGCGTTCAGACCCTGCCGGCCGTTGCCTGCCGACGCGGGACCGATCGCCAGGTCCTTGAGGCCATCCGACGCGCCGCTGCAGCCGTTATGCAACGGGGACAGTTTCTGCTGACTCTGGGCGGCGAACACACCATTACTTTTCCCCTTGTGGCGGCGGCTAAGGCTATGCATGGCGACCTGACGGTACTGCATTTCGATGCCCATCTGGACCTGCGCGATCGTTACACACGAACGCCCCTCTCGCACGGCTGCGTCATGCGGCGGGTTATGGAACTGGGGGCGCCAATTGTGTCAGTCGGTATCCGCAGTGTCTGCGCCGAGGAATATCATCTTGTCAAACAGCATCGGTTGTCTGTATTTTGGGCGCACGACATCGTTCAAGCCCGGTCCGAGGCCTGGATGAAGGCCGTGCTCGCGCGCCTGGGAAAACGAGTGTATATTACAATTGATGTGGACTGCCTGGACCCGTCGCTGATGCCCGGAACCGGCACGCCGGAACCGGGTGGCCTGGGCTGGTACGCCCTCTCCGGGCTCCTGCGGCGCGTGTGCGCCGCGCGCCGGGTGGTGGCGGCCGACTTGGTGGAAGTGGCGCCCGTGCCCGGCACGCCGGCTTGCGAATATATCGCCGCGCGGCTGGCGGCCAAGTTAATGCTTTATCATCGGATTGGAAAAAGAGAATGATTTTTTAACATGATGAACAGGATATGAAATACGACCTTCATGCTATGATCAGGTTAATCCTGTTATCCCGTTATAGAAAATTTTATTTTTTCCTCTTAGGATTATTTATGGCAGCGTTGCTCACGGGCTGTGCCCCGGTACTGCGGGATGCCGGCGGTGTTCGGATCGTGGGCGATATCGTGACCGGCGACAAGGAACGCCACATCAAGATCACCACCCGCGACCCACAACGCATCCTCCAGATCGCCCGCACCGATTCCGACGCCGAGGTGCGCGCCGAAGCCGTCCGCCGCGTGAGTGTACCCGCTGATCTGATGACCATCGCCGACACGGACCCCGACCGGAAGGTTCGCGTAGTTGCCGCTTCCCGGTTGCGGGGCAAGGACGCACTCCTGCGCCTCATCGCCACGAACACGGAGCCCCTGGCGCGCCTGGCCGCCCTGGAGTTGATCCGGGATCAGCCCACGCTGTTCAACGTCGCCATGGCCAACAGCGACCCCATGATCCGTAAAGCGGCCTTGGAACGGATTACCAAGAATGATCTGCTTTTTTCAATTGCCATGACCAATTCGGATTCGTTTGTGCGCATTTCCGCCGCCAGTCGGGTCACCGATCAGAAACGGTTGATCACGATCGCGCGGACGAATTCCGACCCGCTTGTGCGCCGCTCCGCCATGCGCGACATTACCAGCCAGGCGGTACTGACCGAAATTGTCACCCAGGATCCGGACCGCGATATCCGCAAAACCGCAGTCGCCCTGATCACACGCACGGATGTGCTCGAGCAGCTGGCCACCGGCGACACCGACCCCGTTATCCGTTACCTGGCCGTGCGCAAGGTGAATAATCCCGGCCTTCTCCAGCGCATCGCCGTCACCGATCCCGATGCACTGGTCCGGAAAACAGTGGTGGAACAGATTTCGGACGAAGCCCTGCTGACTTCCATCGCCGAGTTCGATCCGGATGCCGCAATACGCTCCACGGCCATCAAGCGGTTAAAAGGGCCGGTCCTGGCCATGGTGCTGGCGAGCGACCCCTCACCCGTTGCACGCCTGGCGGCCATCCAAAACGTCACCAATGCCGAAGTCTTGAAAGAAACCGTCCTGACCGACGACGACCCAGGAGTACGTCAAGCCGCGGCAATCCGTATTAACAACCGCCCGCTGATCGCGGCCGTGGCTCAACTGGATACGAATGTCAACGTTCGTCTGGCAGCCATTACCCGGCTTACGGACCAGGCCGTCCTGGAAACCATTGTCCGGAATGATGTCCGCCAGGAGGTGCGCGCCGCCGCCGCCGCCAAAATGGTGAACCAGATAACGCTTAAGGACATCGCATTGTTCGACGCACATCGCTCAGTCCGTCAGGCGGCTGTCGAACGCATTACGAATCAGGCAATCCTGGAGGAACTCGCGCGCAGTGCCAATCCCAATGTCCGTCTGTTGGCCGTGGCCAAGCTGATCAACCCGCAGATTTTGAACGATATCGCCCGCAACGATCCGTTCCCGGCCGTGCGCAAGGCCGCGCTGGATCTGGTAGACACACCAGCCACGATTAAACTAATCGCTCGTGAAGACAGCGATCCATCTATCCGCAAAGCGGCGATCCAGAAGCTAACGGATACCGAAACGCTCGAGGCCATCGCCGCATCCGATCCGGACCGGAATATCAGCGGCGAAGCACGCGCGCGCCTGCAAGCCTTGAAGTTCAAAGCCACCTTTGGCAAACCTTAGTCCGGCCAAAACCGCAAATCCATGGGAAAAAGCGAGTATATTATGACTATAGCTTCGGTCGCTTTAACCGCGACGGCCAAAACAGAGATCATCATGGATTACGACCGGTTGCAGTCGTTCCTGCCGCACCGCCCCCCCCTGCTTATGCTCGACCGCGTCCGACTGATTCCCGCCGAAAAGCGCGCGATCGGACTTAAGAACGTGACGATCAACGAGCCCCATTTTCAGGGCCACTTTCCCGGCAATCCCGTTTTGCCGGGTGTGCTGATCCTGGAAGCCATGGTTCAGACCGGCGGCGCCGCCATTCGCCAGTTCCTGGATATTCAGAACAACGTCGCGTTCCTGCGCACGCTGGACAACATCAAGTTCCGCAAGCCCGTTTTGCCGGGCGACCGCCTGATAACGGATGTCACCTTGGAGCGTTTCCGCAAGGGCATCGTGAAATTTCATGCAACCGCCACGGTGCGTGACCAGCAGGTCTGCCAAGCCGAGTTCACTGTGGGATTAAGCGCCAACGTGAGCGAACACATCCAGGACGCCGCATTTGCTCCGCCCCTGATCATGGACAACACCCCCATCCAGACCGCGCCGATCAACAACATTAACGGGATCATGAATATCATTCCCCACCGCTACCCTTTCATTCTGGTGGATTCCATCTATTATGAGGGCGAAAACCGGATCGTTGCGCTTAAAAACGTTACGGGTAACGAGACCTTTTTTAGCGGTCATTTTCCCAAACATCCGATCATGCCGGGCACGCTCATGGTGGAGGCCATCGCCCAGACAGGCGCCGTGTTCATTCTCGGCAAGCCGGAAAACAAAGGCAAACTCGCCTATTTCATGGCCGTGGATATGGCACGGTTTCGCCGGCCGGTTCGACCGGGCGACCAACTCTTGATTGACGTTCGCCAGACGGTATCGCGTCCGCGCGTCGGCAAGGCGCATGGGCG
>JBDRSI010000272.1:0-2446 GCA_043825055.1 Verrucomicrobiota bacterium | reverse complement strand
TGGCCCCGGGCATCAGGTTCGTGTTTCATCATGAACTCCTATTGCCTTGTTGAAAGCACCTGTCTAATACGGTTCTGCCCGCAACCCAAAGAATGTGTCCGCCAAACACGCGAAAGGAACGCTAAATTAAAAGGAAAATCTTTTCTTTTTTCGCGTGTTTCGCGGGCAATGTTCCGGTTTCTTTTTTTGTTTATAGCAGTTTCTGGTGGACTTAATGAACTTCTTTCGCGGCCTGGATGAAGGCCGCCACTTTGCGACGATCTTTTTTCCCCGGCGCCTTTTCCACGCCGCTGGCCGTATCCACGCCCAGTGGGGCGACGATGCGAATCGCTTCGGCGACATTGTTTGGGGTCAGGCCTCCGGCCAGCATCAGCGGCGCTTGGCGGGCCAGTTTGGCTGCCATGGCCCAGTCTGCTGTCCGGCCGGTTCCTCCGTATCGGCCCGGGACAGTGGCATCCAGCACATAACATGCCGTCGGCCATTGGTCCGGCGAGGGGTCAGGTTTGCCGTGCCGCAGCCGCGCGGCGCGCCAGACCGGAACCGGCATATCAATCCAATCGGCCAAGCGCTCATCACCATGGAGTTGAACGGCATGAAAGCGGCAATCGCGCGCCAGCATTTCCACAAGTTCGCGGTGCGCATTCACGAAGACGGCAATGGCCCGCGCGCCGGCCGGGAGCCGATCCAGCAGGCGGCGCAAGGCGCCGGGCGTGATGTTGCGGGGGGATCGCTCGTACAGCACAAATCCCAGGTAATCCGCCCCCGCGTCCAGTGCCATGCGGGCGTCCGGCAGATTGGTCAATCCGCAGATTTTGATTTTGGTTGTTCGGTGCATAACGTTAGCTACCTGATAACTCGCGCAAGGTTGCGGCCACGTTGTCCGACTTCATGAGCGTTTCGCCGATTAGAAATCCTCTGTATCCACGTGCCTGCAGGTCCTCAATTTCGTGCCGGCTTTTTATGCCGCTTTCGGCGATCGCCAGGCGGCCCGGCGGAATCAGGGGCGCCAGATCCCGGGCTTGGGCCAGGTCGGTCTTCAGCGTATTCAGATCCCGGTTGTTGACGCCTATGATGGCCTGGTCGAGCGGGAGGACGCGGTCCACTTCGTTCCGCGTATGCACCTCCACGATCACATCCAGCCCAATGGCCAGTGCAATGATATAAAGCTGTTTCAGTAAAGAATTTTCCAGGCCCGCCGCAATCAGCAGGATGACATCCGCACCCAATGCCCGCGTTTCAAAGACCTGGTAAGGATCGGACACAAAGTCCTTGCGCAATATCGGCAGATTCACTGCCTGGCGGACCTGTTTCAGATCCTCATCCCGGCCGAGGAAATGCCGGGGCTCCGTCAGCACCGAAACACCGACCGCGCCCGCCTGTTCATACGTACTGGCCAGGGCCGCCGGATCATATGATTTGCACAGCAGGCCCGCCGATGGGCTCGCCTTCTTTATCTCGGCGATGATGGCCGCTTGGCGGCCGCATGCTTGCGCACAAGTCAGCCGCTCCTTCAAGCTCCTATTCTTGGGAAGCCCCGCGGCGATCCGTTCCAGGCGCTCAAGCGGCAGATACGCGCTTGCCTGCCAGGCATCGTTACGCCGCTCGGCCATGATAGATTGGAGCAAGGAGTTCATAGCAAGAAATGCAGAATGCCAGGCTCCGCCGGAGCGCTATGCCCAGGCGAGCAGAATGCAGAATGTAAAATTAAAAATGAAAATCGGTGATATGTCATTCTGCATTTTTCATTTTTCATCTTTCATTTCCTTTGATTGTTCGATCAGCGCCTGTAGCTTGGCGGCGGCCTGGCCGCTGTCTATCGAGATTTTCGCCAGTTCAAAGCCCTGCGGCAGGTCAGCGGCTTTCCCGCCGGCGGCAATGCCGGCGGCTGCATTGAGTATTACAATATCGCGCGCGGCGCCGCTTTCGCCCGCAAGCACGCGGCGCGTAATTGCCGCGTTTGCTTCCGGAGAACCGCCCCGCAGGGAATCCAGAGAATGATAGTCGCCGATGAGCGGGAGCGGGTCCAGCTCGTAAGTGCGCAGGCGGCCGTCGCGCAGTTCCGTGACGCGCGTTGTCGTAGTGACGGTGATTTCATCCAGGCCGTCCCGGCCATGCACAACGAAAGCCCGCTTACTGCCCAGGGCGCGCAAGACGGCGGCAAAAATTTCGGTCAGTTCCGGCGCAAACACGCCCAGGATTTGACCGCGGGCGTTGGCTGGGTTGGTCAATGGGCCCAGCATATTAAAAATGGTGCGGATACCCAGTTCCCGGCGCACGGGGACGGCATGCTTCATGGCCGGATGCAGGTGCGGGGCGAACAGGAAACCGATCCCGATATCGCGGATGCATTCCTCCACGGTTTCCGGCGGCGCCTCGATATTAATACCCAGCGCAACCAGGACGTCGGCCGAGCCGCATTGACTGGTAACCGCCCGGTTGCCGTGCT
>JBDRSI010000271.1:0-2940 GCA_043825055.1 Verrucomicrobiota bacterium | reverse complement strand
AAATAATTTTGCATTGTAACTGAACGTTCGTTCAGTTATAATATCGGTAAAAGGACAATGGAGGCAGGGTAAGTGCCGACCGGCGGCCACCCCCCCTTAAAAAATGAGGACCGCATGCCCAGAACCATTAACCTGCAACAGAAAGCGGCGCTCCTGCGACAGTTTTTCCGACTGGAAGGACGCCCGCCCAGCTATGCCGAAATGCTGACACTCTTTGGCTATCGCTCCAAGAACGCCGTGCATGGCCTGCTCGCCCGGCTCCAGCAGGCCGGCTATATCCGCAAGAACCGGGGCAAACTCGCGCTGACCAACCGGCTCACCGGTGCGGTTAAACTGCTCGGCGCGGTGCAGGCCGGGTTTCCCTCCCCTGCCGAGGAGGAGTTGGTGGACACGATCAACCTGGAGGAATTCCTCGTCCAGCGACCGGAGGCCACTTACATGCTCACGGTTTCCGGCGACTCCATGGTGGATGCCGGCATCCACCATGGAGACATTATTCTTGTTGAAAAAGGGGCGACGCCCAAGCCCCGTGACATTGTCGTGGCCCAGGTGAACGACGAATGGACCATCAAGTATTTCGACCAGGACGCCCAAGACGTGCACCTGGCGCCGGCCAACGCCAAGTACAAGGCTATCCGCCCAACGCGCTCCCTGACAATCGGCGGCATCGTCCGCGCCGTGATCCGGAAATACTGAAAAAAGGCTGTGGGCTGTGGACCGTAGGCTGAAGGCTGTAGACCAAGTGTGAAGGAATCCAAGGACAAGTTACATCTTTGCGCTCTGATGATTTTGCGATATATTCCGGAACCAGAGAGTCTGAATTCCGAAGCGGGAGAAACCGTCATGACCGACACCTCCATTGCCAGCCTGCGGAATCCGCGCGTGAAAGAGGTGGTCAAACTCCGCCAGCGCTCGCACCGCGACGCGCAGGCCCTGTTCATCGTGGAAGGCTACCGGGAACTCAAACGCGCCTTGGATAACGGCCGCCGACCGGCAACCCTGTTCGTTTGCGAGGAGTTCTTCCTCGGCAAGAATGAGCCGGCCCTTATCGAGCAATGCCGACAGGCGGGTGCTGAAATTGTGCCGTGCACGCCGCCGGTCTTTGAAAAAATGGCCTACCGCGAACGGCCGGAGGGCCTGCTGGCTATTCTCCCGCAGGTTCACCCGGCATTGTCAGACCTGAAACTCCCGGAGCGACCACTCCTCATTGTCGCCGAAGCCATTGAAAAGCCGGGCAACCTGGGCACCATCCTGCGTTCGGCGGATGCCGCCGGCGCCTCGGCCGTAATCGTCTGCGACCAGTGCACGGATATCCACAATCCCAACGTCGTGCGCGCCAGCACCGGGGCTCTCTTTTCCCTGCCCGTCGCGGAAACCTCATCCGTCGAGGCGCTAACCTGGTTGCGGCATAACAAAGTCCAGATCCTGGCGGCCAGCCCGCATGCGGAAAAAAATTATACGGACGTGGATTTGCGGGCAGGGACAGCGATCATTGTCGGCGCCGAACAATACGGACTAAGCAGTCTATGGATGAAAGAGGCCGATCTGAAAGTCCGCATCCCCATGCACGGGCAGGCTGATTCGCTCAACGTGGCCACGGCCACGACAATCCTGATGTTTGAAGCGGTGCGGCAACGCAGGAGGAAGGACCGACAATAGACGACGGCCTGCTGAAGCCAGACACCAGACGACAGACGCCGGACACCAGACCGGAGAAGTAGGAAGATAGACGACGGATGACGGACATCGGGCTTCTTTCTGACTTCTGTCCTCTGTCGTCTGATGTCTGTCTTGCTACTACTTGGCAGGCGGCATGTTCGAGACAACCCCAACGACATTGGTTCCGGTTGCATTGGTTGCGGCGGCCTTGGCCGCAGCGGCTTTCTCGGCAGCCTCTTTCTTGGCAGCCGCGGCTTGCGCTTTTTTGAGGGCCAAGGCGCGCGCCGCTTCCTGCGCCGCCAACATGGGAATCTCATAGCGGTGCCGCGTGCCGGCCGAGAGATACTTCCAGGGCGCGGTATATCTACCCTTTTCCCCTTGGATCACCAGGCCATCCGGCGTCGCTTTCTGCACCGTCCCCTCAATAACGGCGCCGTTCGCCATCCGCAGCGTGACATTCGCCTGGTCCTCGGCGGCCAGAATGTTGAGGTTCAGAACCGTGACAAACAGCATCGCACAAAGCCATGGCTGAGGATAGATCTTCATGACGCTTAATAAATCGCCCATAATCGTGTTTTTGTCAAGCGAATATAACAGCGGGAAACCGAATTCGCCACACGGGAATGCATCGGACGTATCCGCCGCGGATACGCCCGATAAGTTGCTGACGCGGATGTCGGTGCTTCCGGTGTGTCTAAAAAGAAGCGAAATGCACCGTGGATCTCCCTATGCTGTGTGTACAAACCCAACCCAACACAGGAGTGTGGAGGAGTCTTGTTTTTGACCCGCAATATCCGCGCTAATTCAGGGCAGGACGTCAATATTGGCTTGCTTTCCAATCTTACTTAGGGCTATGGTCCTGTGGTTGCACGCACCTGACAGGACTGCCATACCATGACATCACCTAAGACCGGATTTTCCCTCCTCGCGGTTTTGTTGCTCGCCGGCTGTTCCAGCATCATGACCTATCGCACCTTTGATCCCCCCCGGTCGCCGGACCAGGTCGCCGTGCTCTGGATACCCATTAACCTGGAGCCGCTGGAGGTGGACGGTCAAAAGACAGGTCCGCACTTTATTCCCGTCAGCGATCGCTACAAGATCGAATTGCTTCCGGGCGCGCATACGTTCGTCGTGCGCTACGCGGGCCTGGCCGGGGGGCCATCCAGCGAGCAGGAAGAAATGATTAATTCTCCGCCGGTCACGGTTGCCCTCGAAGCCGCCCAGGGCCACACCTATCGCGTGACCTATGCGCGGGCTGATATTGATCTCATGTTCGCCAAG
>JBDRSI010000270.1:0-7612 GCA_043825055.1 Verrucomicrobiota bacterium | reverse complement strand
CGCCGCGTTTTTTGAACAATGACACCAGTTTAGAAACAATTATACTACACGAACTTTGCCAACATCATTCCTGATTGTTAATTTCCTCGTTTTCTCATCGTTTGTCAATCCCGATCGCTTTTAGCGCAACACCGCTATCTCATTCAGGTTCACCTCCCTTCGTCGCCGGCACTGCGCCAGCCTCTGTTCTTGTCGTTGAGCAACGATCCGATCCATGAGTCCGCGATGCGCCTGATCCGGCGGCACGTAATTGATCCCGGAGTGATAATGTTCCTGATTATACCAGGTCAGGTACGGATTAAAATATCCGTAACCATCCTCCGGATCCCGAAACCGTCCGGGATAGTCCGGGTCACGTTTTATCGTGCTGAACGATGCCTCGATAAACGGATTGTCATTGGGGGTTCGCGGCCGCGCAAATCGCTGGGGCATTTTCATGTCTTCCAACATCCTCTGAATCGGCTTGGCCTTCATCTGCCGGCCCCGGTCGTTGAACACTTCCGGCCGCTGATCTTCCGGCAGGTCCAGGATGTTCTCGGCTCGCATCCCATCGTCCAAGAGCTCGCGGGCTTCCTGCAGTGTCTGTTGCCAGCTGATCCGCCACGCCAGTGCCTTGCGGGAATACTCATCCAACAGCAGGTACAGATACAGAAACATGCCGCGTTCATACGTCAGCAAATAGCTGATATCCCAACACCAGCGTTGGTTCGGCCCCGTCAATGCCCGCCGTGTCGGTGGCAGACTATGCCCATTATGCCGATGATAGTGACAGCGTCCGGTCATCAGTCCGGCTTTTTTCAGAATTCGGTAGGTCGTCGAAAACGATACCCACACGATTTTCTGTTCCCAGCCTAACACCGTCAGGATTCGATGCGAACAGTCCGCATAATCTTCCCGCCGGGCCAACGCCAGCACCTGCTCGCGCTCGCCTGGCAATACCCGATGCGGCGCCTGCTCCGGTCCCGGCCGGCCGTTCGCCAAGCCTTGGCCATCGCGCTGATGTTCGCACCAGCGTAATACACGCCGCCGATGAATGATCAGCATCTTACAGCTCTGCCGCATCGAAACTCCCTGCTGTTGCGCACCCGCCACCATCTCCAGCATCTCCTTTTTACGATCTGCGCTGAACCACGTCTTTTTTATCGCTCCCACGAACCCCCATTCGTTTTTTTTCGCATCATTGTCAGTTCCACGGCGTGTTCCGCCAAGGCCCGCTCCTTATCCACTAATTCCCGCTTCAACGCCTCATAGGACTCCAATGTAACCATTCGCGGCTTCTTGCCTGGCCGCGCACTCAGCCGCTCCAATGCCCCTTCCCGCACCTGGTCCCGGATGCGAGTCAGATCGGCCGCGTACAAGCCTTCCCGGCGCAGTATATCGCCCGTCGGCTGATCGCTCCTCTGGGCTTCCAGATAGATTTGGAACTTCTTCTCGGCGGACAGCTTCCGCCGGACTTTGATCCCTTTCAGAGCTGGGGAACTCACAGCAGATTCAGACTTCTGGGATTCACTCATGGTTGTTTGCCTTTCCTGGCTCGGTTCGGGCGGGGGGATTCCAGTCGCCCTACGGGCTCCCTCCATCCCCCCGCGCCCTTCCTGACGCGCAACGCGCCAGTCAACCGTGTAGTGTAATTCCCTTCCTCTTTGGTGTCACGATCTCAGAAACGGCCCGTCTTCTAACTACGGGCTACTGTCTTTTGGATGGCATACGCATGGTCATTTCGTTCTGACTTCTGGCTACTGACTACTGACTACTGACTACTGACTACTGACTACTGACTACTGACTACTGAGCAACGCAGATAACACAGGTCTCGCTACGCTGTCGCTGGGGGGAGATTATTAGCGGTTTAGGCCGCGGAAGGCAAGCCCTTAATTGCCCGTCATTTCGGCTCCGCCGGATCAAGACACTTTGGCGTTAACAACACATAGGCGAGAGCAAATCACGGCTTCGCATAAATGTAAATTTTATATGAGTAGCGGCTTCCATCCGCTTACCGCTTGGAAACGTGGCCTGCCTGCCTGCGATGACTCGTATTGGCCAGGAATGCCGCGTCTACTATCCGGCCCAATTCGCTACTCGAAGACCGGGCGCCCGGCGGAATTCCCGCTCGTTATTGGTAACCAGCGTGAGGCTGCGTGACAAGGCATGTGCGGCAATAAGCATATCCATGGAGCCAATCGGTTGACCTTGCCGTTCCAGCAGGGCGCGCAGTTCCCCGTAGCTTGCCGCGGCTAGGTCGTCAAACGGGAGGATTTCCAGGGGCGCCGCGAACTCCGTAAGCGCCAGTTTGTTCCGATCCGGCATCCGGCTCTTGTGAACGCCAAATTCAAGCTCAGCCAAGGTAATCGAGGACATGCAGACATCGCCCGGAGAACATTGTTGAAGCCGGAGCAGAACCCTTGTTGACCGCCGGCGGATGAGATCAATGCAGATATTCGTATCGAGCATGAATTTCATCGAAGCGCTTTCCGGGACTGATGCTGGGGCTGGGCTCTCTCCGCCATGAAGTCTTCCGAGAATCGGTCCAGACTCCGCACCAGCGAAGACCAAGGCGCTTTTTTTGAGAAGAGGATCACCATGCCCTCATAATTTTTCACATACACATCCGACCCGGAAAACCGGCAATCCAGCGGCAACCGGACGGCTTGGCTTCGTCCATTGGCAAATAATCGGGCTGTTTTCATAGAACTCCTTTATTTATATATACCATGATATATACCATCTGGGACGATACCTGTAAAGGCCTTATATTTTCAATGATTTTGAAACACCCCGTCAATGTTTCGGTCGGAAGGTGTACGGTTTGGATTTAACCATACCCTCGCGGCCGAGCGCCGCGCGCTTAAGGGCCAGCTTCTCCAGCACCTGGTCGGTGGTGCGAAAATGGCATTTGGCCGTTTTCAGCAGGATGCTTGCGCCGTGCTGTTTGACCAAATCCTCGGCCGCCGCCTTGACCTGGTCGGAGGCGCCCTTGGGAAACGCCCGGCTGTAATCCTTGTGCAATTTGTCCAGTGCGCTGAGGAATGCCGAGCGCGCCAGGATGGAGGCCGCCGCCACGGCCACGTCCGCCTCGGCCCGGTGCCGCTGGACCAATTCTACTTTGCGGCCGCGCGTCATCAGCGCCCGTTTAACCTGCTTCTGGTCGCCAAACTGATCGGAAATGGCGCGCGGGCACTCCGGCACATGCTCAAGCAAATTTTCAATGGCACGGGCATGGCCCCAGGCAAGCATGGCATTGACACTGCGGAATTTCGCGTACAGCCGGTTATAGGCTTGTGGGCCAATCATCACGATGCTGAACCGCTTGCCCAGCAGACTGCGGATATCCCGGGCCAGTTGATGGGCTTTCTTGTCGCTGGATATGTTTTTGCTGTCCTTCACGCCCATGGCCAGCATGGTTTTGGCTAACGCGTTGTCCGCGAACGCGCCGGCGATGACCAGCGGGCCGAAGAAATCACCCTTGCCGCTTTCATCAATGCCCATGTGGGGCGCATAGGCTTCCGGGTTGAGCATTTCCTCGTACCCCACGCCGACGTGTCCCAGCACCTTGGGCTCCAGCACATAGGTCACAAATTCCTGTGCCGTGCGGCCTTGGACCAGGCACTTGCCGCTCTGGTAGAGAATGATCTTGCATGTGTCGGTTTCGGCCGCCACCTGGGCATAGGGAACCACGATCGGACGGTAGTTGCCGGACTGTAGGACCTCGGTGAGGAGAATTTGCTGGTCCTCCGTCAGCGGATAGGTGAACGACGTTTTTAGGGGCGTGTCCATGATGAAAAAGAAGTCAGATGTCAGAAGTCAGAAGTCAGAGGTCAGAATATAAGGATACATAGGAATTTTAATATCTATAGCAGACGCGGCTTCCAGCCGCGTTGCGCTGGGAAGCGGCAAGATGCCGCTTCTACTATTTAAAGTTGCCCGCCATGCGGGGCCTGACTGAAATACTGCTGACTGCTGACCTCTGACCGCTGACCTCTGACTTCTGACCTCTCTTCTTACTGATACAGCGGTCCTAATTTTTCGCACACGCGGAAATCGTCGCCGCCGAATCGGTCCCACAAGGTCGGCCGGAAGATCTGATCGGACGGGACGTTATGCATGTCCACCGGAATCCGGAGCATGGCGTTGAGCGTCAGCAGGTCCGCGCCGATGAGACCGAACGAATTGGCATCGTGGTTCGGGCCGATGCGGGTCATGTATTCGATCGAAGACATGCCGTGCGGCGCCCAGTAGGTTTCCGGCCAGGTGGGGTCCGTTACCTTGCTGACGTGATCCGCCACTTCCCGGGGCAGTTCGATGGTTTCGCCTTCGACCACGGAGAAGGTCAACTGGTTGCCCACAACGTTGTAACGATAAGCGGTCATGGGGATGCCGCCGGGTGTCCGGTAATGGCTGGAAAGGCCGTCGCCGGGGAAGTATTCCAAGGCCGCGCGCATATAGGTGGTGCGCGCAATAGCCCCGCGCATCAGCTTGTCCTGAAGCGCGGTATCGCCCCGGATGGCTTCGGCCACGTCCTGGATGCGCTTGGCTTTTCCGCCCTTGACGAGTGCGGCGATGTCCAGGGCATAGTCCAGGGCGCCGGCGCCGGAATTGCGTTTATCAATGAAGCCGTTGGGCGCAATCTTGCTGATATTCTTGCCGGTGGCCTTCAGAATGCTTTCCACGGTCCAGTTGGTGCGGATATCGGCAAATAACTGCGGCAACCCGGTCACCAGGTTGGCGGCCAGCATGCCGATTCCGTTCTTGGAATCATTTTCCGTGGCCACGAGATAAGCCGGCCGGAACCCGTTCCAATCAAATGAACTGTTGAGGATTGATTCCGCCACGTCGAAGTTCGGATATAAGTCGGTCCACTGCCGTTGGCCCTGGGTGCCGGCCAGGATGGCATTGGCGCCCTGGGCGCGCTCGACATCGGCCTTAAACCCCTGGGCCTTGCCGGTTTTCGCATCCGCCAGTTTCGGGTTGCCGATCATCAGGTCGCGGGTAATCATCGTCATGCGGATGCACAAGCGCAAAAGCTCGTCGGGCGGGTAGGGGCGCGGGCCCGTGCCGAAATCGAAATTAAAACTCTTTTTCATGAACGCGAATGCCCGGTCCAGCTCGGCGTGGTCGTAAAAGCCCTGGTCCATGCGGCCCTTGACGGCCACCATATCCACCGAAACCGTGCCAAGACCTAAGTAATCGAGCATGATGTTGCGGCGGACGTCGGAACCGATGATGCCCATGGAGACGCCGCCCAGCGACAGGTAATTTTTCCCGCGCATTTCGGCCACGGCGGCGGCACAGCGGGCGAACCGCAGGATGCGCTCTTGCACATAGGGCGGCAGATTTCCATCCTCGGCTTCGAGATCGGGGTTATAGATCGAAAAGATCGGGCGCATCTTTTCATCCATGGCCGCGCAAAACGCCTTGAGCCACACCGCGCCCGGGCGGTCGGTCTGGTTGAGTCCGTATGCGGCCTGCAGCCATTCGCTGGAGCCCAAGCCCTGGCAGGCGCTCATGAGTTCGTCGCTGTAGGCCCAGGAACGGCTGACCCAGATGTTGGCGCTGACACCTTCCCTGGTGTACACTTCCTGGGCGCGCGCGCCGGTACGTGGGCCGTACACGATTTCCGGCGCCACAACCACGCGGACGCTTGTGCCGTCGGGCAGTTTCACATGCCGGCGGATGAGGCTGCTAACTTTTTCAGCCATGCGCCAGGTACCGGCCACGTTGCTTTCATAGGCGCCCGTGCGGCCGTCGGCCACGGGTGTAATGGCAATCGTCGGCACATGGCCGACAAGCGACCGGCTGGAGGGCGCGAAGCACCGTTTGGCCTTGGCCAGGGCGTTGAAATCCACACGATTCGCAGATTGCAGTGGGTTCATGATGATCTCCTTCAGCGCAGACAATCTCCTGCGCCATTGATTTGGAAGATGGTTGACAAAAGCGCACTTTACTTGCAAGCTCTCAAAAATTCAAGGTTTTTCAGTAACAGCAAAGTAATCGCTCAGTTATGTGGAGGGCGATTGCAGGCTTCAATGTTGTCATTCCCGCGAAAGCGGGAATCCAGCATCAGTATTGGATATTTCTGGATTCCCGATCAGGGCGGGAATGACAGAAAATATGCAGCTCAGACGGCTGAGGGGCTACGAAGCAAAAGAGCAGAACTCTTCGTTTTTAATCAGATGTCATCAATATAGGAGCACGCGCATGCCAACGATCGAAACCGTTCCGTACCGGGGCTGGAAGCGCAACGTCCGCCTGGCGAATCGCGATGTCGAACTGATCCTCACCCAGGATGTCGGGCCGCGCATTGTGCGCTTCGGCTTCATCGGGGCCCAGAACGTGTTCGGCGAACTGCCGGAGCAGATGGGCGGCGCCGGCGAGAAGGAATGGATGATCCGCGGCGGACACCGGCTTTGGATGGCGCCGGAAGAAAAACCGAAATCATACGAGCTGGACAACACGCCGATCGAAATCCGTAAAATCCCCGCCTTCGCCCCTGGGGCTTCCCCCTACGCGCAACCGCTACGGAGGGACAAGCCGGCGGGCAGGCCCGGCGGCATCCGCACGATCCAGGCCCCGGGTTTGCTCACCCGTGTGCAGAAGACGATGGACATTACCCTGGCCGAGCACCGGAATGAAGTGACGGTCGTGCACCGGCTGACGAATAAAGGTCGCCAAGCCATTACCCTGGCCCCCTGGGCACTGACGGTCATGGCCAAACGCGGGATGGCTATTATTCCACTGCCGAAGAAGATGTCCCATGCGGGCCTTTTGACCCATAACCAGAATTGGAGCTTATGGGGCTATACGGATCTCAGTGATCCGCGTTGGACGATAGGGCGACGCTATATCCTGTTCCGGCAGGATCCAAGGCGGGGACCCAATAAAATCGGCATTGCCCACCGGGAAGGTTGGGTGGCCTATCTGCGGAACGGCCTTCTGTTTATCAAGAGATTCAGGCGCATACCCGGCGCAACTTATCCGGACAGCGACGTGAATTTTGAAACATTCTCCAATCAGCAGATTCTGGAGCTGGAAAGCCTTGGGCCGTTAGTAACGCTCCGTCCCGGCCAGACCGCCGCCCACACGGAAACCTGGACGCTCCACCGCGGGTTGAAAGCCTGCCGTACCGAGGCGGATATTGATAAATACGTGGCTCCACTGGCCAAGGAAAATGCAGAATGAATCCCGACCTCCTGGAGAGTCGGGAAGAATGCAGAAATATTTCAGTTTATGAATTTTTGGCTTTATCACGCTTTAAGGCGTGATTTATTGATTATCGCTACAAAAATCGCGGTCAATTGATCGGTCTCGTTCAATAACTCCGCCATTGTTGTCTGTCGCACAATTCCCGATTCCACCAACAATTCCAGCCAGTATGCCGTTTCATCGATCTCTTTCAGGCAATCGCCCGTTTTAGAAATAAATTTACTGGCGTCCCATAGGGACACCGTGGACTGTGGACTTTAGGCTGTAGACTGTAGGTTCAAACAAGCAAAATGCATATGCGAAAAACCAGAACTGATGTTTTGGTAATTGGCCCAAATATCACTCGTTTTCCGCTTGTTTTCCCACGGCCTACGGTCCACGGTCTACAGTCTGAGCATCCTGTGGGATGCTA
>JBDRSI010000269.1:0-2996 GCA_043825055.1 Verrucomicrobiota bacterium | reverse complement strand
TTCCACATCAATCAAACGCAGGGCTTGTTCGGCAATTTCGGGCGTCTCCGCGGCGACGAAAGCCACCCGGTCGCCCACGAAGCGGACTTTGTTATCCAGCGAAAAACTATCCAGCGGGCCGGGGATGGGGTCGGATTGCCCAGCCGTCGAGTAGACCACGCGCGGGATGTCCTGCCAGGTCAGCACGGCGGCCACGCCCGGCAGGGCACGCGCTTTGCTGGCGTCAATCTTATTTATTCGCGCGTGGGCGTGCGGCGAGTGCAGGACTTTGGCGTGCAGCAGTCCGCGCTTCTCGAAGTCGGCGGCGAAGGCGGGTTTGCCCTGGGCCAGTTTGACGGCGTCTACTTTTGGCACCGGTTTACCTACTGTTTCATAGGTGCTAGATTGTGGCGGGATAATGATTTTTGGGGTGGTGCGGGTTAGTAAATCAGTACTTGGTAGATTAGTAAATTGGTCATCCCCATCAGGGGCACCTTCGACCATCTTACCAATTTCCCAATTTACCAAGTTACCAACTTCCTCTCCTCGCATCACCACCGCCGCCCGCAGCACCGCTTGTACCGGCTTCGCGTAGCCAGTACAACGACATAAAACGCCAGCAATCGCCTCGCGAACTTCGGCTTCGGTGGGATCGGGCGTCTTATCCAGCAGCGCTTTCGCCGCCAGGATTTGCGCCGGGGTGCAGTAGCCGCACTGGATGGCGCCGGTCTCGATGAAGGCTTGCTGTAATGGATGCAGGCCCTCGGTTTTTTTCCAGCCCTGATCGGGGACTTGTCCCAACCCCTCGATGGTGACAATGACGTGACCCTCGGCCTGGGCGGCCAGCATCAGCCCGGCGTTGACCGGTTTACCGTCCAGCAGGATAGTGTCCACGCCAGTCAACCCGTGCTCATCGCCAAATTTGACGCCGTGGAAGCCGAGTCGGCGCAAGGCGGAGAGGAGGGATTCGCCCGCGGCGGTGGATAGTTGATGGGATATGCCGTTAATGATCAATTCAATTTTCATGGTTTTGCTCCCGTTGACCTCTCCCCCGGCCCCTCCCCTTGAAGGGGAGGGGCGTTTGGGTGGTTAGGGGACGTTTGGTTGCATGTTGCCAGGATTGTAGACAAGACAGAATTCAAATCGTTCTCGATTTCCTTATTGCGGAATCTCAGGATTTTGAATCCTCTTTCTGTCAAAGCAGCGTCGCGTTCCTGGTCGGCCGCGCGTTGGCTTTCGTGGATTTCGCCATCCACTTCGATTATAAGGGATGTGGCATGGCAATAGAAATCAACGATGTAGCCAAAGAGAATTTGTTGACGCCGGAAGTGCCAACCGCCGAGTTTGTTTATTCGCAGGTTTTGCCACAGGATTCTTTCGGCGCTGGTCATGTTGCGGCAAAATTCCTTCGCCAGCGCGAACTTATCTTTGCTGATCGCCTGTCCGCGGATGATGTTTCTTTGCGCCATGATACCTCGACGACTCCCCCTTCCCTTTTAGGGAAGGGGGCCGGGGGGTTAGGTCCGCTTTGCCAGCGCGCCAATTGCCGCCGAGATTCCTGTCAACACCAGCCCAAGGACCGCCACGATCAGACTCTGGATGATGGACAACAATCCAATATACAGCGTGTAGAATTCCGGCAGCGTCCAGGTGACGGTGATACCGTTGAGGGCGAAACTGAGCAGGGCGGGCAGCGCCAGCAGGTAAAGTGTGAACCAGACATAGCCGAGCGAAATCTCTGCGGCTGCGCGCGGACTCCGGCGGAAGGCGCGCAGCCCGAACATCGGGATGAACCAGCCGAGGATGGCGCCGACCGCGGCAGTCGTCGCGGTGTAGACGATCAACCATGTCTCGCCTTCGACCGAAGCCAGCGAGTATGTGCGCCCGTCCAGGATGGCGTAGCGGAAGTTGAAGATCACAAGATAGCACAGCGCGCCAGCCGCCAGCCAGAGGGCTTTTTTATCCTTGCGGAGATAGAGCAAATAGGCCGGTGTGAAAGCCAGGAAAGCAGCCAGCACGTTGCGCCAGACGCGTTCGCGCCCCAGGCGGCCGGCGCGCGCCTGTTCCATGGCGGCCTGCGTGGCCGAAACCACTTCTCCGCTCTCTATCCTGGCAGTCGAATGGATCGCCGTCGTGTACGCGGCGAACAATTGAGCTTGCTGTACTTTCAAGGCCTTCTGGATGGCCGGCTCTTGCTCCGGCGAGAGAGCGAGCATATCCGTCAGCGCGTGACCCTGGCTGCTGGCAGGGATGTTGATTCCCAGCAGAGCGGCGACGGTCGGAGCGACATCCACCATGTTGACGTCGCCATAATCGCCGGGAACCACCCCGGCTCCGGCCAGCACGAACGGCTCGACCAGCGTGACCGGATCCGGCCCGCCGTGCCCGCCGCGCTCGATCTGCCCGTGGTCGGAGAGTACGATAACGGTATCCTGTTCGAGGTCCAGGTGCGAGACGATTTCGCCCAGGAGGGCGTCGGCGCGCCGGGCTGCGGAATCCCAGCGCGGGTCGCGCGGGCCGCCCTCGTGATGCCCGGCATAGTCCACCTGGTCAATGTGGATGAGGATAAGTTGGTAATCTTCGGTCAGCCAGGGCAGGGCGGCGTCCACAACCAGGCGGTCAGCGGCGGCGTCCTCGCCGCGGGTGTAGAAACCGGCATCCACCCCGCTGTTGCGCAGCATCCCCTCGAACCAGGCGTAACCGGAAACGGCGGCGCGCAGCCCGGCGCGCTCGGCGGCGGCGAAGATATCATCCTGCGTGAAGGGGCGCACGTAATCGAAATCGGGCGGATTGAAGGGCTGGCTGTCGTTGATCTCCGGCCAGGCGGCGGTGAGGATGGTATTCCAGCCGGGGGCGGAAAAAGAGGGCGGCCGGCTGTGCATCGTGGCGGTGGCGGCCTGTGTCCGCAGGTCGTTCAGGAAGGGCATCACTTCGGGCTTGAGCGAGGTGTCGTAGCGCAGGGCGTCAATCAGAACGATGACGACGCGGCGGGTGAGCGGACTACCCAATGCTTCGCC
>JBDRSI010000268.1:0-3803 GCA_043825055.1 Verrucomicrobiota bacterium | reverse complement strand
ACCGATCCGGTATTGGAGAAAACCGAACTCTTTGAGGGTCAGGCCGTTCAGCGGCTGACCGGTGACACTGTTATGGTCGCCGCCGATCGAGCCGCGCGAGCCAGTGACCGGAACGGTGAAGGTCAGCTTAGTGTCGATTTTGTCGAAGCGGTCCTCAAGCACCACCCGATCGGCAAGAGCTCCGGAAGAAATCAACAACAAAGCCGCCAAAGTCCGTAATTTGCTCATGGCAAGACCCTCCATGTCATGTGCGCTTTGTTTTTTGAACAATGACACCAGTTTAGAAACAAATATCTTTGGCTAGAATTTTGTTGTCCGAAATAAATCGCGGATGGTTTCCGCACGGCGTATTTTTTTTAGCGCGCTTGAGCGCGTGATCAAAAGCTCGGTGCTCCGCAGGCGGTTATTGTAATTGTGCCCCATGGCGTAAGCATGCGCTCCGGCGTTGTGGATGGCAATCAGATCCCCAACCGCGATGACCGGCAGGCGCCGGTCCCTGGCAAACTGATCATTGTTTTCGCACAGCCGCCCCACCACGTTCACCGGCTCCTTGCGGCTACGCGGCGGCTTGCCGACGACGGTTACATGATGGTAGGCGTCATAAATTGCCGGCCGGGGCAGATCGTTCATGCCGGCATCAATGCCGACAAACGTTTTGGAACTATGCTTTACGACGTGGACGCGGCCGACCAGCCAGCCGGTATCGGCCATTATCAAGCGTCCCGGTTCTGCCATGAGCACGGGTTCGCGCAACCCATAACGTGCGCATTGCCGGTCGAAGACGCGGCGGATACCGCGTGCCACCTGGTCAAGGTTCAGGCAGGGCTGTTCCGGGCGGTAGGGGACGCCAAAGCCCCCGCCCACGTTCAGGCATTCGAAATCAATGCCGGTGGCTTTTTTTACTTCGCCGGCAATGGTCAGCAATTTGTCGGCCACTGCCGCGAAGTAGCGCTCGTCAAGCACGTTGCTGCCGGTCATGGCATGGATGCCGAAGCGCCGGACGCCCAGTGCTTGCGCCTGCCGGTAAGCCTTCACAACTTCGCGCGCGGGCACACCGAATTTGGCGTCGGGTCCTGCCAAAAACAGGCTTTTCATGCCGCCCTGGCTGATGCCCGGATTGACGCGGAACGACAGAAACTCCGGCGCGCCAATTTTTCGGATGGTCGGCAACATGCTGATATCGTCCAGGTTCAGCCGGAACCGCCCGGTCTTTAGTACGAAGCGTAATTCGGCTTCGGTGGTGTAGTTGCCGGTGTACATTCCCGTGGCACCCAGGCGTTGGGTGATCCAGGCCTCCGCCTCGCTCGAGGCGTCCGCGCCGAAGCCTTCCGAAAAAATAATACTCAGAAGCGCGGGATTCGTGTTGGCCTTGACGGCAAAGAGCGGCGTAAAGTTTGGAAAATAACGCCGGAATGTGCCGCGGAAGCGCTTGCAGTTGGCGCGGATGCGGCTTTCCTCGTAAATGAAAAAAGGCGTGGGAAACCGCCGCGCCGCGCGCTGAATCGCGCGCGACGGCAGATACACGACATTCGGATTGATTCGGGTGGCCATAATGCTGACGACAGACGACAGATGACGGACGACAGACAACAGACGACGGACGACAGACTAAATGTCAGAAGTCAGAAGTCCAAATTACATTTTGCACTATTCGGCTTGGCCGTGTTCATCTTTGTTTCTGTGATTCCTGTTTCTTGCTGATCTCTGCTGTCTATTCCGGTTTGGCGGCTTCCGCCGTACTGTCGCCCGCGCCAAACATTTCCGCGCAGGTATCGTTAATCATATCCAGCGCTTCATCCACTTCGTTAGGTTTTACGGTAAGCGGAGGGAGGAAACGGAGCACTTGTTTGCCCGTGGCCAGCGTGATCAGGCCCATTTCCATCAATTTGTCTTCCAGCGGTTTGGCGGAAGCGGTGAGCACGAGACCGAGCATGAGTCCCAGTCCACGCACTTCGGCAAGGTGCTTGGGGTATTTTTCCACCAGCGCCTGTAGCCCCTTCTTGAACCTGGTGCCCAGGTCCGAGGCGTGCTGGAGCAGGTTTTCCTGCTCGATGACTTGCACGGTTGCCAGGGCCGCTGCGCAGGCCAGGGGCGTGCCGCCAAAGGTGGTGGCATGCTTGCCCGGCTGGAAAACGTCGGCCAGCTTGGGATTGGTCACAATGGCGCCGATGGGAAAGCCGCTACCCAGCGCCTTGGCCATCGAAAAGGCGTCTGGCTCTACATCAAAATGCTGGAACGCGAACCACTTGCCGGTCCGGCCCATGCCGCATTGAACTTCGTCGCACATGAGCAATAGGTCTTTCTCGTTGCAGAGCGCCCGCAGGCCTTGCATAAATTCGGCCGTCGCGGGAATCACGCCGCCTTCGCCCTGGATCGCTTCCACCAGGATCGCGGCGGTCCGCGCCGTAATAGCTTCCTTGACCGATTCCAGATCATTGAATTTGGCGTGGACAAAACCGGACGGCAGGGGGTCGAACCCCTTCTGCACCTTGTCCTGGCCGGTGGCGGTAAGGGTCGCCAGCGTCCGGCCATGAAACGAATTTTTCATCGTGATGATTTCAAAGCGGTTCTTCTCATGGCCCCAAAGCCGGGCCAGCTTAATCAGTGCCTCGTTGGCCTCGGCGCCGGAATTGCAGAAGAAACACTTGCCGCCCAGCGCAAGGCCGGCGAGCGCCTGGGCCAGGTGTCCCTGGTTTTCCGTGTAATACAGGTTGGAGACGTGCGTCAGCTGGCCCGCCTGCCGGCAAATGGCGTCCACGACAACCGGATGACTATGGCCGACATTCAACACGGAAATGCCCGCCAGGAAATCCAGGTATACTTTGCCTTCGGCGTCCCAGAGCTTGGCGCCTTTGCCTTTGACAAACACGATCGGCCGGCGGGCGTAAGCGGGAATAACATGCTCGTCGAACTGCTGAATGATTTCTGTCGTTTTACTCATCTTGAATAATCTCCGTTCCGATTCCTTGATCTGTGAATATTTCCAACAACAATGAATGCGGCATGCGCCCGTCCACGACATGCACTTTCCGGACGCCGGCAGCCAAGGCGTCAAGCGCGCCCCTGATTTTCGGCAACATGCCGCCGGCAATCACACCATCCCGGATCAGGGTTTCCACGGCGCTGCGTTTCAACGTGGAAATGATCGAGTCCGGGTTCTGCGGGTCCCGCAAGAGCCCCGGCACGTCCGAGAGAAAGACCAGTTTGCGGGCGCGTACGGCCTGGGCTATGGCCGCCGCGGATTCGTCAGCGTTAATGTTATAGACGGCCCCATCCGCGCCCCGGGCCAACGGCGTAATCACGGGAATTATGTCCGCTTCCAGGCAGGCCGTAATCGGCGCCGGGTCCACACCCGTGATTTTACCCACAAACCCGATATCCACCGGCTGGTCCGTAGCTTTGTCCAGGGAGAATGTTTTTTTCGCGCGTATAATGCTGGGACCCTGGATGCCTGTGGCCCGCGCACCCCGTGCTATCAGAGTCTCCACAATCTCAACATTCACCTCGTGGTTCAGCACTTCTTCCACCAGGCGCACAGTGGCGGCA
The DNA here is from genome assembly GCA_043825055.1 of Verrucomicrobiota bacterium. Lineage (GTDB taxonomy): Bacteria > Verrucomicrobiota > Kiritimatiellia > JAAZAB01 > JAAZAB01 > VSJD01. Next base: position 257 of record JBDRSI010000268.1, on the reverse strand, counting down.
TCCGTTACCCGCATACCGTTGACGAATGCCGGCTGGAGACCCGCCTCGGCCATGCGCCGTGAAATGGCCTTGCCGCCACCGTGCACGATGATCGGCCGCAAGCCGACGCATTCCATGAACGCCGTATCGGTGAGAATACCGTCGTGGCACGCCTTGTCCTCCATGGCACTGCCGCCGAACTTGATGACCACCGTTTCCCCGCGGAAGGCCTGGATGTAAGGCAAGGCCTCGATCAGGACACTGGCTTTTTCAATAAT
>JBDRSI010000267.1:0-4291 GCA_043825055.1 Verrucomicrobiota bacterium | reverse complement strand
CATGCCGCCCGACGAATGACGCAACCGCCCCGGCAAGGCAACGGCTCTTGTGCCCTGGCGCGCAGGTTCTACGATGCCCAGGACTGGCCCAGGCCGATAGGATAGGACACGCTCCCGGCGCCTGTCGCACCCCGACCCATATCTTGATACCCCCGGCCGGTGATCGGGCATTTACGCCGTCAAAATCCACGCGCTACGAAATCCACGGGCTACATGAGCAAGGGCGAGTGTGGTAGTTATGTGGTAGTTATAATAGCGAAACCATGCGATACGACAAGAAACCAGTCCCGAGGAAAAAACGGGGGGAAACATGAAAAAAGCTCAAAAAGGCCATATAAATCAATGGCTTCAAGCGGGTGGTGGGGGATGGATTCGAACCATCGAAGGCGTTAGCCAACAGATTTACAGTCTGCCCCGGTTGGCCACTTCGGTACCCCACCAATAAAGGAAATCTTTCGGCCAACAAACTTGTGCATTCTGTCGGTTTATCTTCGAATTGCAAGCATAAACTGAGTGCGCGAGTTGTTCCGGGCAAACATTGACCAGGGCGAAAAGTGGTTCGCAGATAAATATCACGGGACGCAAGCTTGCGGCGGTTGCCGGGCCGGGCAGTTTTTCGGGGGCTATGTTTTCTCGCAGGCAAACAAGGGCCATGACCTTGGGAACGTACATCTGGGTTTCCAGCGGCAGGTCATCCGCAATGCCCTCAAAGGAGGCCTGCTTTTTGCGTTTGATTAATTTGCCCACGCGGCCTTCACCCGCATTATAGGCTGCCAGGGCCAGCGGCCAGGATCCCATCGCATGGTAAAGAAACTTCAGGTACTGTGCGGCGGCGCGCGCGCTTTTTTCGGGTTCTTTGCGCTCATCAAAAAAACCGGTGCGCAAGCCAAACCGCCGGGCCGTGGCCGGCATGAGTTGAAATAGTCCCAGTGCGCCGGCCGGACTGCGTGCCGCGGGATTCAGTGACGATTCCACTTCCGCCATCCAGACCAGCTCCGGTGGCAAACCTTCGCTCTGAAATACTTTTTTAAGGCGTGGAATCAGTGCAGTCGCATTCGGCGGCGCCGGTCGGTTCGCCAGTTTTTTCTGCCACCGGCTAAAATTACGAATCAGGCTATACCGTTTACTTTCCACTTGAAGCGACACCGGCGCTTTGGCCGGTGGTGTCCTGGGCATAACGAGATGGAATTCTTTGTGCCCGGACGGTGTGATTGCCGGCGAATGGGCGGGGGTGGGGTGGGGTGATATTTCCGGCTTGGACGCGAACGGGGCGGGTGGGAAAAATGATGTTTTGGCAAGCGGAATAGCCGGTCCGGGCGGTACTTCCTGGACGGCAACATTCGCCATTTCAAAATAATCCAGCCTTTGCCTGAGCCAGTCGGCCCACGGTTGAGTAGCGGGGTCGGCGTCCAAATACCCGCAGGCCTGCTGGACTGTGGAAAGAAACCAGGTCATGTCATCCAACGATTGAGATTGCAGGATGGTTGCGACCTGGTTCCAAAATGATTGCCAGTCTTCGGCATTGGGTAGTTCCAGTTCCGGCGGCAGGTTGTCCGCAATGACTTGTTCCAGCGCATCCGTATCCACTTCGGCCAGCAGATCTTCCGGCGCCGGCAACTGCTCTGTCCAGGCGACCACCGCCAGGAGCGTGACGGTGCCCAGAACGGCTCGCACGCTAAAATATGCTGGTTGTGTCATCGGTTGATCATTTCATGAACATTCGCACACGGAGCTACAAAGTTAATTCAAAATCGGGAAGCTTTCCTTCGTGGCTTTGTGTGAGACAGATTCCGATATCATCGTTTTATATTTCCCATTCATTTTGTTTTAATTTTTCCGGTAGTTGAACTTTTTCGATCCGCTTCCGGTCTTTGAATCTCAAAATCGCAGACCAGTGGCAAGTGATCGGAAAATGTCACCTGTGGCATGAAAAAATCCGTGATTCGAATAGCGGAACTGTGCAGGATGAAATCAAGTTGGCGCCGGGGTTTCCAGCTGGGAAAGGACGGTCGGGGCTGTGCGCAGGCATTGACCAGGCCGGTTGCGGCCAGGAACAGCTTGATTTCACGATTTCCCCAGAATGCATTAAAATCTCCAGCCACGATACACGGCTTTTGAGTTGTTTGGACCAAGGTATACAGATCGCTCAGTTGATCATGGCGGGTCCGATATCCCAGCGAGAGATGCACGAGGAAAATAACGAGATTCTGGAGCTCCAACTCGATCACCAGGCGTTTGACGCCCTTCTTGAAAAAATGAAACCGCCGGGCATGGACGGCATCGCGGCACAGGAACGCGTTGACCTGTTTGCCCATCACCGGCAAACGGCGCACCAGGGACCGGGCCGGATATTTGGAATGATAGACATGATAGTGACCCAGGCTCTCCGCGATCAGGGCCGCCTGGTTGTGCCGTCTCGAGCGATAGGAGCCGGCATCCACTTCCAGCAGGCCGACAATGTCTGGCGCCATCGTTTGGATAAACGCGGTGATCAGATCAAGATGACGGGCCGTCCGGTGCAGATAACCGCTCCACGGAAGATGGAACTGTCCGCCATGTCCCGAGCAATAACGCACATTATAGAGAAGAAGTCGCATGTTGTTTGTTACGAGATGAATTTTGCACGCGTAATGTGCAAAATTAGGGTGGTAAATTAAGGGCGCGTCTATCAGGCCGATAATCACGGCTGACTCAGTAGCCGGTTATCCGCCCAGTTCCACACAACGTTTGCGGTAATACAGATAGTTCTGATAGCTGACTTCCTCCGGCACGTCGTGATCGCAGGTGGGATAGTAACCCCCGCGCCGGCGCATGGCGGGCAGGATGGCTTCCAGGTGCCGATCAATGGCTGGCGGTCCCTGCGCGATGATCCGCTTGTCAATACCACCGGTCATAACCAAATGAGGATACTTTTGGCCGATCTTGACCACATCACAGCCACTGGCCACTTCAAAGGGAGACATCACATCCATGCCGATGGCTTCCTGGTACAGCGGGATCACCGGCTCGGCGTGGCCGTCGGTATCTATCTGCACGTACAGGTGTCGGGCGCGGTCCAATTGCCGGGCGCGTGTGTTTTGGACCAGTTGCTGGTAATAGGGGAAGAGGAACTCCCTGATCGTGTCCGGCGAAATCAACGGTCCGTGATTGTAGCAGATATCCTCGGCGAAAAAGAGCTCATCCAGCGTAAGGTGCTTCTGGTGCCAGGCGATGACGGCGTCCGCCAGCTTGAGCCAGGTGCGCAGGCAGTCGTGCACGACGTCCGGCATGTCGTAAAACGCGTACAGCACCTGTTCCGGCCCCATCAGACTGCGCAAGTACATGTAGGCGCCAATCACCTGCTGGGTGATCATCAGCCCCTGGGCGGCGGCGGCCTGCGCTGCACCGAGGCGCTGATCGAGGTCCGTAATACGCTGGGGTGTTTCCGGATCGAGCCGCCACTTAACGTCGTTTTCCCATGTTTTACGATCCTTAACGGGGTGGTCCAGGTACTCCGGCATGAAGCCCGATCGCCGGCCCTTGAAGCAAAACACATGCCGCCCGGCCACGTCTTGGATAAGTTCATATTCACCCCGGTCTTCCATGATTTTGACTTCAAACGCCGGCTGAAAAGCGGCCTCGCACCAGCCCAGATTGCCGAGGCAAAAGACTCCGGACGCATCAAAGTCAAACAGCTTCTCCTGGGGCATATCCGCCGGCATGCCTTCCCGGGCCCAGCGCTCCAGTGAAAAAAGGAAGCCGAATTCGCGCTTCAGGAACGGGGCGCCGGGGGTGATGGCGTAAATATCGCGGCGTTTGCGCGCGGCCGGATCCATCTTTTTGTGCGCGATCATGGTGTGGATACCATCGGGCGTGGCGAGCATTTGGCCTCCTTGTGTGGACGTCATTATATCCATGGCCGAAATCATAACAAGCTTGTTTTGGCGAGCCACTTTGACAAGCAGGGCAATCAGCTTTGGTCTTGAATTGCATAGACAATGCGCCAATCTCTTGCGCGGACCCGATACAGGTTGTTTGGGCCGGTCAACTTTTCAACACCCAAATGGAAATTATCTTCACGCCCCTCGCGTGTTGTCAAAATCGTAATTTTACACATAATTCTTGACGATGCCAATCGTCAAAAATCGTGAAAAAATCGTGAAAAATTGATTTGACACGCTTTCTCGCGCCGTGATAAACTATTCTTCAATTGGTCGCCATGATTGTCTGGTGTTGGATGCGAGCCAGGTAGCTCCCAAACAACCAATACCCATGCGACCGGAAACAGCAATGCAGGAGGTTCCACGATGAG
>JBDRSI010000266.1:0-2386 GCA_043825055.1 Verrucomicrobiota bacterium | reverse complement strand
CCAATTAATTCCTCCAGCCAGGTGGTGCCCGCCGTCTTCAGGTGGAGCCCCGCATCAAACCGCTTCAAGGCGCGATGCATGGGGGCATACAATGAAAACTTATCGCTTCCGGAATGGACACTGAGCTTCAAGGACGCCGGCAGTCCCAACTGCTCGCGCGCATATCGAACTACGGCCAAGTCCATTTCAAATTCGCGCGCAAACTGCTCCACGTCGCCGACATAATCCACCCCCTTGTTGAAACGTCCCGTGAATTTCGGGGCCAGGGTCTGCACCGGTACGTGATCGGCCGCCAGCGCGGCCAGGATCAATAGGAGTTCCAACGGAGACTGGGGTGTATCGCATTCATCCATAGACACCTCGGCCACAAAGGCGGACGTCCCTTTGGCGGCGGCAATGTACCGGTAAAGACAGGCGGCCTCCTTCACTGCGACCAGGTATGTATTGCCGACCTGTTCGAGTTTGGCCGCGGTAACGTCCATGTCCACGTCAAGGCCGGGAATGGTCAGCCGGCCGATGAACCGTCGCTGGGCCTTTTTAAAGGCGGCCAGATCCGCCGGGTCCGGCGGTTGGCCGATGGATTCGGCCACATCCAGCGTAAAAAAATCACAGGCGTCGAGAAATACGCCTACGTTTTTCAGGCCGATATGATCGGCATCCACAAAATACGCGCTCCCCCAGTTCCGGGCGCGCACCGCCTGGTCGGCGGCCCGGCGCGTATCGGCCGGCGTCGTCCCGATGATCTGATGCTCCCGGTTCGACTTGTTCCATACCGGTGTGATCATAACGCCGGCCGCCTGTGCCCGCTGAAGGGCATCCAACTGGGCCGCCCCCTGCCGCCCGAACCGGTCGCCAATGCCAATGGAATATTTTTCAAGGGTCACAGGTGAGATCTCAGTGTTTTATTCGATGCATGGGCGATACAGGACTCGAACCTGTAACATCTACCGTGTAAAGGTAGCGCTCTAGCCATTGAGCTAATCGCCCGTTCCATGCATGCCGGACACTCTATCGCCGGCCAGCGACAAGTCAAGAAAGACCGACGACTGTAGACCGTAGGCTGTAGGGTAAGATTTGCAGAGGCACCCCGATTTGAATCGTAAAACCCACGCACTTCACAGAAGTGCGTCTACACCTTTTTGCCCGCAATCCCTGTCGCTTTGCATTATCCTCTTTGTTTTTAGCTTCAGTCTACGGACTACAGCCTACAGCCTGCTTCCTCCTTGCAGACCCGCACCCCGGATGGTATGGTTTCAAGTTATGACGACAACACCAATGGCTATCGCGGTGCTGGGTTCAGGTCGTGGCACTAATTTCCAGGCTCTGACCGAGGCCATCAACGCCGGCCGGCTGGATGCCCGGATTGTCTGCGTGCTCTCCAATGTCGAGAACGCCTTTATTCTTGAGCGGGCCCGGCTGATGCGTATCCCGGCCGAATACATAGACCCGGCCCCTTTCCGGACAAAGCTGGACGGGACGGCCGAACAACAGGCCATTAACCGACTGCGCCATTATGGCGCCGAGATGATCGCGCTGGCCGGATTTATGATGATCATTAAACCACGGCTGCTGGAGGCATTCGCGGGGCGGATCGTGAATATTCATCCATCGCTCCTGCCGTCCTTTCCGGGTCTGGAAGCTTGGAAGCAGGCGCTGGCCTATGGCGTCAAAGTCACCGGCTGTACTGTGCATTATGTGGATGCCGGCACGGATACAGGCCCGATTATTCTCCAGCGGCCCGTGCCCGTACGGGAGGGGGACACCGCGGAATCCCTCCACGCACGTATCCAGGAACACGAACACCTCGCCTACCCCGCCGCGATCCGGCAGGTCATGGCAACAATCCGCGGACAATCCCTGCACTGATCACTTTAGGTATGGACAAGGCATTTGCGCGCGATATAATGCGTGTAATTTTTCAATGGCCCATGAACGGAATAATATAATGAACAAATTAATCTTGGGTTTACCCAAAGGCAGTCTGCAGGAAGCTACCTTTCTGCTCATGAAAAAAGCCGGTTTCTCGGTCACGGTCGGCACGCGCTCCTATATTCCGAGCGTGGATGACCCGACCCTTGAGGCGCGGCTCATCCGCGCGCAGGAAATCAGCCGCTATGTCGAACAAGGGCTCCTGGATGCCGGAATCACGGGCTATGACTGGATCATGGAAAATAATTCCAAGGTCGTTGAAATCGCCGACCTGATCTACGCCAAGCAGGGGTTGCGCCCCGTGCGCTGGGTTGTGGCTGTCCCAAACGATTCCCTTATTCGCACGGTATCGGACTTGCAGGGCAAACGAATTGCCACCGAAGCCGTCGGCCTGACGCGCCGTTTTCTGGAACGCCAGGGTGTGCGCGCAGACATTGAATTTTCCTGGGGCGCCACG
>JBDRSI010000265.1:0-2333 GCA_043825055.1 Verrucomicrobiota bacterium | reverse complement strand
CGCCAGCGATACAGGCCTTCGCTGATATGGCTGCGTGTAAATTCGAATTGCACGCGGCCGCTCACCGTGTCCCGACTCTCCGGGAGGTCGGGATCACGGACCGGGAAAGCGCCTTCCACGCGATCACTGTTCCATTGGCTTTCCGGGAGTTCCGCCCATTCCATGAGCCACGTCAGCAGGTAGGCGAAAATATCGGCATCCACACAATCCAACGGCAGTTGACAACGCCTCATTTCCCGATCATCGGCAAACAGGCTGAGCTGGACGGCGCCGGGCGGCCCGAAGATTTCGAATTCGGCGAGCGCTTCTTTAAGGGCCTGCTCGATCGGGATTGTCGGTTGAAGGCGATCTAGTTCGCGCTGGAGAGCCATTTCCGGAAACAGCAGGTCGCGTGTCAGGACGGTGCCGGCCAAAGTTTCGAAAACCAGGGCGTTGCAGGCGGGATAATCGGCGGCCACTTCGCTCAGCAGGGAGGCCCAAAATCGAGCGGCCGCATGCGTCCAGCGCACCCCGCTAATTATCAGTGCGCGGGCTTTCGAGGTGGCGGCGGGGAGCTTGTCGGACTCATCGCCAAGAATACGCGCCATGGATGGTTCGCTCGTTTCAGAACATTTTGGGATGGGGGCGGGTGACGGGGGTCGAACCCGCGACATTCAGATCCACAATCTGACGCTCTAACCAACTGAGCTACACCCACCATGTTTCATAACAGGAGCTATTCTAAGTGACTTTCCGCCGGATTTAAAGAAGAAAAATGTGTGATCTGCGGATTCAAGTCTGGTAACGGGTGTCTATCCATGGTCCGAGAGGCCGAGCAGGTCCAGGATGCGGGTCAGGTCTTCGTTGGAATAGAAATCAATTTCGATCAGGCCCTTGGCCTTTTTTCCGTTGGCCAGGGTGCGCGAAGGCACAAGGCGCACACTGGTGCCGAAATGCCGGTGCAGTTTGTCCGAGAGATCCTGAAGATGCGCGGCGGGGATATCATCCCGCATGGCGCGGGGCTTGCGCGGCGCGCGGCCCAGCCGCTCCACGGCCTTTTCCAGCACACGGACCGACCAGCCTTCCTCCACCGTGCGCCGGGCCAGAAAACATTTTTCCTCGTCAATCGCCACGCCCAGCAGCGCCTTGGCATGTCCGGCCGAGAGGCGGCCATTGACCAGCATCTGCTTGATTTCCTCGGGAAGCGCGAGCAGGCGCAGGGCATTAGTCACCGTGGCGCGCGCCTTGCCGACCCGCAGGGCGATTTCCTCATGGCTCAGGGCGAACTGCTCCGTTAAACTATGGTAGCCTTCGGCTTCCTCAACGGGATTCAGGTCTTCGCGCTGAAGGTTTTCGATGAGCGTCAATTCGAGGGCGTCGCGGTCGCTGACATCCTTGAGAATGGCCGGCACGGTTTCCAGTCCGGCCTGCCGGGCCGCCCGCCAGCGCCGCTCGCCGGCCACGAGCTCGTAATGATCGCCAATCCGGCGCAGGAGCAGCGGCTGAAGCACGCCGTGCGTCTGAATGGACCGCACCATATCTTCCAGTGCTTCGGGAGCAAACCGGCGGCGGGGCTGTTTGGGATTCGGCCGGATTTTATCCACCGGAACCGTCGTCATCCCTTCGGGCGGTGTGCCGGCGTTGACGGGCGACAGCCCGGGCGCTTCGGCGCCCGGTTTTTCATTGATTAACGCGCTCAATCCCCGTCCCAAGCCATGTTTGGAAGCCATAAACTATCCCTCCTGTCAGAAATGCAGAATGTAGAAAGAGATCAGAGGTCAGAAGTCAGAGGTCAGAGCTTCCGCCCTCCGTCGTCTGTCGTCCGTCGTCCGTCGTCCGTTTCGTTCAGGCACAGGATGGCGCTTTTCGGCGTTGGCGTCAAGCCCGGACACCATCCGGTGACCATTCCCCCAAAAACCGTAAAAACAGGCTTGACATATATTTCGTATCACGTATATTACGTCTTATGAATATTTCATCCAATAAAGGATTATCCGAAAATCACCTGAACCAGTTTGCCGACCGGCTGGTCCGATTAATGCCCCGGCTCATGCGACATCTGATGACCCAGGATCGCAACTACCTGGCGCGCGGGCTGATTACCTTGCCGCAGTTATGGGCACTCCATCAGGTTGCCGAGCGTAAAACCTGTACCATGCGCATGCTGGCCCAGGCCCTGGGGCTGAAATCATCCACCGTAACCGGCCTCGTGGATCGCCTTGTCAAGCTGGGCCTGCTCAAGCGGTTCGACAGCCAGACCGACCGCCGGGTCGTCTTGGCCGAAATCACGCCCAAGGGCCGCAAAATCCTGGAGCACCTGTATGCCGAACGGCACAAATCCATTATTCATATGT
>JBDRSI010000264.1:0-2692 GCA_043825055.1 Verrucomicrobiota bacterium | reverse complement strand
AAACTGGATTCCCGCTTTCGCGGGAATGACAACCCGTAATCATCTGTTTGCTACTCTGCATTCTGGATTCGCTGAGTAGACATAATGCTTACTCCAAAACGAAGAACGATGAACCAAGAACCAGGAACTCTTTAATCTGAACCCAAAAACATCCGCCAACCGCGCGTCACCCCCCATCCCGACTCTTGGCGAGGTCAGGACCCGGCACGTGCTGAACAGCATCCAGCATCACCTTAAATACACCCGGTGCAAAAACTGGGGCTCAGCCACGGATTTCGACAAGTATCTCAGCCTGGCTTATGCCATCCGCGACCTGGCGGTGGACAAGATGATCGCCACCCAGGGCGCATACCTGGATCAGGACGTCAAACGGGTATATTACTTGTCCATGGAATTCCTCATGGGACGCCTGCTGGCGAACAACATTACCGCCCTGAGCGCGGGCGAAGCCACCGGGCAGGCGCTCAAGGAGTTGAGCCTTGATTTCGAGACCCTGTGCCGCAGTGAAACGGACGCCGGCTTGGGCAACGGCGGTCTCGGCCGGCTGGCGGCCTGTTTCCTCGATTCCATGGCCACCTTGGAACTACCGGCCTACGGCTACGGCTTGCGCTACGAACACGGCATGTTCCGCCAGGAACTGGAAAACGGCTGGCAACGCGAGCGGCCGGACGACTGGCTGAAATACGGCTATCCCTGGGAAATGATCCGCCCGGAATATACGATCCCCGTGCTGGTCTACGGCCGGGTTGAAACCGTGCGCGGAGCGCGGGGCACGCTCAATCCAGTCTGGGTGGATTGGCAGTTGTTTGAAGGCGTGCCTTACGACATTCCCATTATCGGCTACCAGGTTAACACCGTCAACTTCCTGCGCCTGTGGAGCTCGCGCGCCAGTGAGGGGTTTCGTCTGGACGTGTTCAACCAGGGCGACTACGTGAACGCCACCCAGCAGAAAAACTGGGCGGAAGTGGTCACCAAGGTCCTCTATCCTTCCGACAACATTTCGGCCGGCAGAGAATTGCGGCTTATTCAGGAATATTTCCTGATCACCTGTTCGATCCGCGACCTGATCCGGCGCTACCAGAAGAATCACCACAACTGGCATGATTTTCCGCGCAAGAACGCCATCCAGTTAAATGATACGCATCCAGCCCTGGCCGTAACCGAGCTGATGCGATTTTTTCACGACGAAATCGGCCTGCCGTGGGACACAGCCTGGGACCTCACCACGCGCAGCCTGGCCTATACCAATCACACGATCATGCCGGAGGCCCTGGAGAAATGGTCTGTGCCGCTGTTGGAAAAAGTCCTGCCCCGGCACCTGCAGATCATTTACGAAATTAACCGCCGCTTTCTCCAGCAGGTCGAGGTGCGCTATCCCAACGACATGGAACGCATGCGCGCAATGTCGCTCATCGAGGAAAGCACGCCCAAGCAGGCACGCATGGCCAACTTGGCGATCGTCGGCTGTCACTCGGTGAATGGCGTCTCGGCCTTGCACACGGACTTGCTCAAAACAAAAGTATTCCCCGAATTTACCGCCATGTTTCCCGGCCGATTCAACAACAAGACCAATGGCATCACCCAGCGCCGATGGCTGTTGGTCTGCAATCCGCCCCTGGCCAGACTGATCACGGATACGATCGGCGAGGCCTGGGTCAAGGACCTGGACGAACTCCAGCGCCTGGAACCTTTTGCCGATGACCCCGGTTTTCAAAAAGCCTTTCTCGAAGCCAAGCGGCACAACAAACTGCGCCTGGCCAAAATTATCCGCAAGGTTACCGGCGAGACGGTGGACCCCGACGCGCTCTTCGATGTGCAGGTCAAGCGTCTGCATGAGTACAAGCGCCAGCTCCTGAACGCCCTGCATATCATCACGCTTTACCACCGGCTCAAGGCCGATCCCGGCCTTAACATGGTGCCGCGCACGTTCCTTTTCGGCGCCAAGGCGGCGCCCAGTTATACGGCGGCCAAATACATCATCAAGCTGATCACCAGCCTGGGCGACCGGATCAACAACGATCCGGATGTCCGCGACCGCCTGAAAGTTGTGTTTCTGCCCGACTACGAAGTTTCGCTGGCGGAGCGGATCATCCCCGCCGTGGACCTCTCCGAGCAGATTTCCACAGCCGGCATGGAGGCTTCCGGCACCGGCAACATGAAATTGGCGCTCAACGGGGCTTTAACAATCGGCACGTGGGACGGGGCTAACATTGAGATTGCCCAGGCCGTGGGCCGTGAAAATATTTTTATTTTCGGGTACCGCACCCCGCAATTGGCCCGGCTTGCGCCCGTGTATAATCCACGCGAGTTTTATCAGACCGACCCGGAATTAAAGCAGGCGCTGGATGCCATCCGCGACAACCGGTTTTCACCCGAGTCCCCCGCCCTGTTTACCGGGCTGTACACCGCGCTCATGGAAAGGGGCGACCGGTATTTTCTGCTGGCCGATTATCGCCCCTATGTAAACGCGCAGGCGAAGGTCTCGGCCTTGTTCCGCCGCCGGCGTCTTTGGGCGCGCCAAGCCATTCTCAATGTGGCGCGCATGGGCCGGTTTTCCAGCGACCGCACCATCCGTGAATACGCACGCGATATCTGGCATATCAAACCGCTCTCCATTCGCCTCGACGCCGCCGAGCAGGCGCCCTGACGAAACACGAAAGCGCTGCCGCGGTGCGAGCAAAGTTGCACAGAT
>JBDRSI010000263.1:0-3408 GCA_043825055.1 Verrucomicrobiota bacterium | reverse complement strand
TGCACGTCCTGGTTGTCACCGTATTCCTGCACCGTCTTTGCCCAGCCGCGCAGGCTCAGGACATGGTCGAACACGACGGGGAGATAGGTGACGCCTTCGCCTTCAAAGCCGTATACATCCACGTCGAAGCCCAGTGGGCCGCCGGATAAACGCCCGGACAGGTTGATCTTCGTCCCGCGTGTTGGAATAAATACGTTGTCACGGGTGTCGTGGACGAAGCTCAGCTTCATGGAACTATCGTTCCACGTGCCGGCGTCGTTTTGAATGATCGGCACGGCATTCGTGGCCACGTCGTAAATATTGATCTGTTCGATACGATACGTCAGGTTTACCCGTTGAAAAAACCCCTTCAGCGGTTTGCCCAGTGTGACGGCCGTGCCTAAGCGCTCTTCATTGTAATAATCGCTCAGGTTGTTACGGTTGCGGTCGTACAGATCCACGCCCAGCGACAGCTTGCGGTCGAGGAACCAGGGCTCCACAAACGAAATCTCGTAGTCCTGGCGCTGGCTTCCCACCTGGGCGCGCAAGCGCAGTTTCTGGCCGGCGCCCGTGAAATTCGGCCAATTAAGAAGGTCAAAGTTGCCCTGGGATAGCTCGATAAATCCCATCAGGTCGTCAACACTGGAATATCCGGCGCCAACCATGAACTGGCCCGTGCGCTTTTCCTCCACTTCGAACACGAGGTCGTCCCGGGCGGGTTCCAGCGTTTCACGGGGATAGCCACTGACGGTCTCAAAAAAGCCCAAATTGCGCAGAATAGCTTCACTGCGACGGATGCCCATCTGGTTATACACCTCGCCCGGATAGATCAGCAACTCGCGTCGGATGACTTTGTCTTGGGTGCGGGTATTGCCGCGGATATCAATATAACGAATGTTGACCAGACTGCTTTCCGTGACGTCAAACTGGATATCTACGATGGCCCCGGAAAGCTGGGGCTTGAGGAGCGGCTTGACCCCGGTGCGCATGTAGCCGCGGCTCTGGTAATAATCGCGCAGGTCATCCGCCGTTTTCTGAATCTTCCCCATGGAGGCAATGGCGCCGGTATTGAGCTTTACCAGGGCCCACAAGTTAGACTCAGGGAACAGCGTAATGCCGCGCAGGCTGATCGCGCCGATCCGGTACTGATTGCCTTCCTCGATGGGGTAGGTGGCTTCCAACTTGTCATGGTCATAGGCGCGCACCTGCGGCTCGCCGATGCGGACATCCAGATAGCCCCGGTTATGGTAAATTGCGCGCAACAGGTTACGGTCGGCGTTAAGGTCGTCCGGATTATAGGCGCCGCGCTTGGTAAAAAACGAAAAGATGTTCCAGAGCCGCGGCTTGAGCGCCTCTTCCAAGACGTCGGGCGGCACCGACTGCTCCGAGACGGCCGACTGGTGCTTGAGCCCGGAGATCAGGCGTTGCCACGGACCGGGGGGCACATAGGTGTTGCCGGTGAAATGCACCTTCCGCAGGCTGGCCCGCTCCCCCTCCTTGACGGTTGCGGTGACATTGGCAAACCCATTGGATTTATTCACAGCGATTACCCATGCCAGGGCGGCGTCGTGATAATAGCGCTGGTGATACTCGGCGAGTACCTTGCGCGACTGCAGGCTCATGACGGCGTCATCCACAAAATCGCCGACTTCCAGTTCCAGCCACTGGCGGACTTTTTTTTCACCAATGGCTTCCGCGCCGTTCACGATCACGGGTTTTTCCAGTCGCGGCCGCGGCTCAACCACATAAGTCAGGTCGAAAGCGTTCGGCTGGTCCGGCACGGGCGTGAGTTCGGAATCCACGAAGGAAAAACGCTCCGTGCCCAGCAGGGTCTTCACATCGCGGGAGATGCGGCGCTGATCCACCGCGTCGCCGGTGTGGACGCTGAGATAGGCGAACACAAAAGCCTCGTCCTGGAGCGCGAGACTGCGCGAGACCACCTTGACTTCGCGGATTACGGCGGCGTGGAGTACCGCCGGCAGGAGCAACCATCCGATTGCTGCCAAGCGGCAGACCCTGGGAAGGCTCATGCTTCCCTTTCCGGCGTGCGGTCCGCCTCCTGGCCGTAGGCGGAGCGCGCCATGTTTTCGAAGCGCATGACTTCGTCGCGAAAGATGAGCTTAATGTTGCCCGTGGGCCCGTTGCGCTGTTTGGCGATGATGACGTGGGCCACGTTGGGATTGTCGTCCATCGCTTCGCCGCCTCCGTAGCCGTCTTCCTTGCCCGAATCGTCTTTGTTATCGTCCTTGTACTTGCTGGGCCGGTACAACAGACACACGACATCAGCGTCTTGTTCGATGGCGCCCGAATCGCGCAGGTCGGCCAGGCGGGGTTTGCCTTCGCGCTCGCGGGCTTCCGGCGCGCGATTGAGCTGGCTGAGCGCCAGGACCGGAACCTTCAACTCCTTGGCCATGTTTTTCAGTGATCCTGAAATGAAGGCGATTTCCTGTTGGCGGCCCTCGCGACTGCGTTCCTTGGCATGCAGCAGTTGCAGGTAGTCAACGACGAAGAGCTCGATCCCGTGTTTTTTTTTCATACGCCGGGCGCGGGAACGCAGTTCCAGAATTTCCAGGCCGCCCGTGTCGTCCAGGAAGATCGGAGCCTTCATCAGGATATCGGCCGCTTGGGCCAGCAAGCCATGATTCGTCGGGGTAATCTGTCCGGAGGCGATCCGATGAGCCGGAACGGCGGCATGACTGCTCAGCATGCGCATGACCAGCTGTTCCCGCGACATTTCCAGACTGAAGATCCCCACCGGTCGGGGTTGGTTATCCGTCCGACCGAGGACGACGTGTTCAACGATATTCATGGCCAATGACGTTTTGCCCATGGAAGGCCGCGCCGCCAGCACAATAAGATCCTCGTTGTGCAGGCCCAGCAGTATTTCATCAAGATCAATGAAGCCGGTCGGAATTCCGCTGATCCCCTTCCCGGTTACCTTGATATGCTCAATGAGCTCCATCGTTTGATTGACGGTCGCTTTCCAGGGCAACATACTGCCGTGCCGGTTTTCGGAAATGCTGAAGAAATCCTGTTCAACCTTGGACAAAACATGGTCGGCGTCCTCATCGGATGTATAGCATTCTTGTTCGGAATTGCGGGAACAGTCCACGATGCGTCGCAGGAGGTGCTGTTGGCGGACCATGTCGATGTAGTATTCGGCGTGGGCGGCCGTTGGAATGGCGTCCAGAAGGTGGTTCAGGTAGGCGGTGCCGCCGATCTCATTCAGCTTGCCCTGCGCGGACAAGCGATCGGCTAATGTGAGCACATCAATGGGCCGTAGAGCGTTCGCCATGTCCTCCATGGCGGCGAAAATGACCTGATGGGCGCGCCCGTAAAAGGATTCTGCCGCGATTTGCTTCTCGACGCAGAAATCATACACTTTCGGGGCATCAAGAAGGATGGCGCCCAACACGCCCCGCTCCGCAT